>JAPULD010000143.1 GCA_027295365.1 Planctomycetota bacterium | reverse complement strand
GGGGGTCGATCGCCTGATCTGTTCGAGCATGAGGTCGAGGTTGTAGCCATTGACGCGCCGAAGCGTCTTGGGGAAACGCTGGTCGATCATGGTCTCCAGGCTCATGACCACCTCGACCACCTGGGTCGTCAGCGTCGCGATTCGCTCGTCCCGTTCCGAAGCTCCCTCCTCCAACGTGAGTCTCGTTCCATCGGCGAGCATCACATCCAGTCCTAACACATGCTCAACCGTGCGGCCATACAGAATCGAATGCGCCCCGGCGGAATTGTTGCCGATCATGCCCCCAAGGTTCGCATGGGTGGAGGTGGCGACATCGGGTCCGAACATGAGCCCATGGGGAGCCAAGGCACGATTGAAATGATCCAACACGACGCCCGGCTCGACCTGCGCTTCCCTTCGTGCGGCATCGATGTTGAGAATCGCATGGCAGTTCGTCGAGAAGTCGATCACCAGAGCCGCATTGACGGCTTGTCCCGCCAACGAAGTCCCGCCTCCCCGGGGCAGCAAAGGCAGCTTCTTCTCTGCGGCGTAACGAATGGCTTCACCCGCATCGTCGATCGAGGCCGGCACGACCACGCCGATCGGCATCGCCTGATAGAGGCTCGCATCCGTGGCATAGAGCAGGCGATCGTGGGTGGAGAAGCGGACTTCACCCTGCAGACGATCAGACAATTCACGAGCAATATCCGATGACGAACATTGAGCCTTGGCATTCGATTGATCTTTGATGACCGCCAAGCGGTGATCGGGCATGCTGGCGGGCTCTCTTTCCGTGGCGTTGAGACGTCAGTCGCTGTCTTCGCCTTCGTCTTGATCGTCCATCTCCAACGCCTCGAGGGCATCGGCGATTTCCCGCTTGAGCATCGCGACGTAGTCTGCACCGGCCCCGGTGTGCTGGGAATGGACGATGCCATCGGAGCGGATCACGAACGTGGCGGGTATGCCATTAACGCCATAGGCCTTCGCGGTCTCATCGGAATAATCCATCAAGACCGGCAACGTAAAGCCCTTCTTCTTCCAGAAGTCCATGGCCTTGTTTTTTCTGGCTTCAGCGGAATCGACTTCCAGGGCGTTGCCCTCGAAGACGTTGATGGCAAACACTCGAACCGGCATGGTTTCATTGTCAGCCCATTGGGCCACTTCATGCAGCAAAGGCAGTGCCTGGATGCAAGGGCCACACCACGTGGCCCAAAAGTCGAGCACGATGACCTGATCACGCAGGTCTTCGAGATCGACGACTTCGCCCAGGATGGATTCCAGGATGAACGCGGGGGCGACCTGACCAACCAGCGCACCCTGACCGCCCCCCCGGACTCCCCCGGCTCCACCCGCCCCGAGCTCGGGGGTGGGTTTCAGGCTGGCGATCATGTCCATCCGCAGCCGATCGCCCGGTTCGTACGCGAAGTAATCGTCGCGCAAGGGTTCATCGTGAGTTTCATATTCGAATGTATGCTCGTAGCGCAACCTCGAGCCGGCCTGGACAAGGAAGCCGCCCGTCACTTCAAGGTTGATGAACTGGATCAGCTTCGTTTTCGGATCGAGGTAGATATCAAGCGTTTCGAAGTCGCTGGTCATCTCGATCACCTGGCAGGTCACATCGTCGTACAAGTCTTCGCGTACGCCGGTCGGGACGATCCAGGGGGCCTTGGGATGAAACTGCATATACAGATCCGTCGGCTCGCTCTCACCAAGGGCGATGGCCAGATGGGGGAACGGCACATCGAGAAACATGTTCATGAGCATGTAATAGGCCGACCCATCATCGGGGGTTTGAAAATACCCCTCGTCGGTCTCGGAATGAATCGCGGTGATCTCGCCGTCGGCGATGAAGCATTCGTATCCTCGGAGCTTGAACAACGCATGGCCAGAATCATCGAAGGTGAGTTCCGCCTCGACGCCTTGTCCTGCCTGTTCGAGGTCGCCCTCGATGATGGTGATGGTGATTTCAGTCTTCACCGTCAACGCGCATCGCTCCCCATAGGAATCGATCATCGCCTGGAAGGCCTCGACCGCCTCGTCAACCGGCTCGTGCTGCTGGGCGAGAGCCACTGGGCAAGAGAGTATGCCAAGGCAGAGGGAAGGAAGAACCAGACGGAAGATGCGATGATTCATGAGCGAAACCTCCTCGGTAAGCATCGACTCTATTCTAGCACATGATTGAACCAGCTGAGAGGGTCGTGGTGGCTCATTAACGCAGCGGATCCGCCTTTCGACGGATCCGCCCATGGGTCAAAGTGATTCTCATCGATGACTATTGCTCGAAGATCTGGGCCGCTTCGGCCTTGAGCGTTCCGAATAATCGGGGATTGAAGCCGATATGGATTTTGTGAATGATCCCATGCGTGTCGATGACCACGCCATGGGGAATCGGGCCAACTTCATACGCCCGGGCGGTGTCTCCGGAATAATCGATCAGGGTGGGAAAACTGAAATCCCTGGCATTCCAGAACTGCTCGATCTTCTGTTTCTTCTGGGCGTTGGTGGGGACGCGTTCGAACGAGTCGATTGCGAAGACCCCGACCTGATGACCCGATGTCTCGGCCCATCTGGCGAACTTGTTCAATTCCGGAAGGCCCCGGATGCAGGGACCACACCAGGTGGCCCAGAAATCAAGCACGACCATGGAGCCCTTGAAATCGCTGAGACGCACGATGGTGCCGTCCGGCTGCTCGAGTTCGAAGTCGGGGGCAGGATCGCCCACCTCAAGTCGGAGTGTCTCCACTTCCCTGGCCTTGTCAGTGTCGAATCGGATGGGCTCCGGCAGGGCATCGTAGACTCTGGGCTGCATGTTGATGGTCACGACGACGGGGCCATTGATGGCTTCAATCGATTCGATGAGCTTGGATTCCGGATCGACATAGGCAGTGATCGTTCCCTGGGGAATCGTGAAGTTCAGGGCCTGCATCTCTTCGCCATTGTGCGTGACCGAAGTGACATCCTTGAGCTTGACGTTCGGAAAATTTCCGAGACCGAAGGCTGAGACAAATTGCTCGAACGTGTTTGCTTGACGCAGGGCCAGATGAGGCACTGGAAAGCCGCCTCTCGTTTCACGCATGAGCGCCGGGATGAATCCTTCTTCCATGGATTTGCGAATGTACTTCGTCGGCAGCGTATCCTTGACCTGAAAGAACGAGTTATCGATGCCGGTAAAGCTGTAGCCGTTCCAACTGACGTGACCTTCATCCTCTCCACTCAAGGAGATATCCATCGTCCTTGATTGCGTGCCTTGGGGCATCTTGATGTCGATGTCGATCGAATCCGTCAAGGCCCCGGCATCGCGGTACGTCGCCGCCACCTGCTGGAGTAGTTCATGGGCCGGCCCAGGTTTGGGGGCCTGAGCGGAGGCCAACGTCGTCATCGAGGCCAGAACAATCAGATTCGCAACGTACTTCATCATGATCTCCGTGTGGACGCCTTGAGGACGAAAATGGCCTTGTGCCAAGAACTGGCGGCGTGTCAGCTTAATTTGAATGAACGAACTGTGTTCCCAACGCTCGCGAGGACTCTTTTATTTCCCACACGATTCGATCGCCAGACGATCTTTCAACTCTTGTATCGTCAGATCAAGGATCGGATGCCTCACTTGAGGGGCGATTTCCGCCAAGGGAATCAGCACAAACCCCCGATCTGCCATCCGCGGATGGGGCACCTGAAGGCCCGGCTCATCAATTCTTCGATTTCCATACAACAGGAGGTCAATATCCAGGGTCCGGGGCCCCCATCGCTCCTCCCGAGCACGATCTCGCCCATTGGATAATTCGATGGCGAGGATGGCCTCCAGCAATTCACGAGGCGAGAGCATCGTTCGCAGATGCGCTGCAGCGTTGAGATATTGCCCTTGCGAGCCCGGTCCGACGGGATCTGTTTCGTAAAGGCGACTGGTCTGAATCAGCTCGATGCCATTGGTCTTGGCCAATTCGTCATATGCGGATTCGATCATCATCGCACGATCATCGAGATTCGAACCCAGACCAAGATAGGCGACGATCGGTTCATTCATCCCTGAATCGTCTCCGAGGGTTGAATTCGCTCCCAGAGCATCGGTCCCGAATCTGGAAACCCGAGCAAGTTCAATCGGAGCATCTGCAGTGCCGCCTGCGCGGCGCGATGCCTGATCGTCGAGCGATTGCCGCTGAACTCGAAATGCCTCACGGTTGTGTCAATATGATCGTCAACCTGTCGCCCCATGGCGATGAACACCGTGCCGACCGGCTTGCCGGGTGTGTCTCCATCGGGGCCTGCGATTCCCGTGATGGCGAGGCTGACCGACGCCCCGCTCTGATGCAACGCCCCTTCGGCCATCAATTTCGCACACACCCCTGATACGGCGCCCGAGCCATCGCCATCAAGTATGGAGGCTGGCACCGCCAGGCATTTCTTCTTCAATTCGTTTGTATACGTCACCCACCCACCTTCGTAATACGCGCTGGAGCCGGGCACATCGACCAGCAACTTGCCCAGCCATCCCCCGGTGCAGGATTCGGCGGTGCTCAGCTTCAATCCTTGTGATTCCAGCAAACGGCCGACGACGATCGGCAGGGTGTCGTCATCATGGCCATAGGCGAATGGCGCCCATGCCGCTTCAACGCGTCGGGCAATCGCATCGACTTCGGCTTCCGCTTCGGCGCGTCGTCCATGACTACGAATCCGTGCCGTGACTGTCGATTCCGAGGCGGTGATGCCCACCACCGGTTCCGAGTCCCGTTCCAACAGATCACCCAACTGCTCGGCGGCAAGCGCCTCGCCAATTCCGAAACTATGAATCGTCCTGGTCACGAGCACCTGATCGCTCTTGCTCGTGTGCAAGTCAGGCAAGACGTAATCGCGAAACATCGGTTTCATCTCGCGGGGCGGGCCCGGCAAGGCGAACACGAGGCACTCGCCAATCGTGCCAGCCAACCCCGGCGCGGT
>JAPULD010000142.1 GCA_027295365.1 Planctomycetota bacterium | reverse complement strand
GGCCAGACGTTGCGAATCTCCGACAATTTCTACGTCCTGCTCCGGTATTCGGATAGACCAGTCGATGTCTCGCGATCGAGCTTCGATCTCCAATCGACGCAACGTCTCATCCGCCCAGCGATTCAGTGAAAACGCCTCTTTCAGTCGAGCGTGCGTCTCCGACTCGATGCGGGCCGTCTCGACGAGATCACCCACCAACCGGTCGAGCAGCGCGACCTCCTGGCTGATCCCGTGAATGCATTCGTCAGCCTGATCGGGACGCAGGGCGATGGTCTCGGCCATGACCTGGATGCGCCCCAGGGGCGAGCGCAGCTCGTGGGAGACATCATGCATGAGTCGCGTGTTCAAGTGCTCGGCCTCCGCAAGCTTGCCCGACATGTCGTTCAACGCTCGGACGAGGGTGCCCAGTTCGTCGGAGCGATCCACGTCGAGCGTCTTTCCAAAATGCCCCGATGAGACCTTCTACGCGATCTCGGTCAACTGCTTGAGCGTCAAACTCATCGAGCGGACGAACGGATACAAAAAGGCGGTGACCAATGCGACGATGAACGCCGCGGCCCCAATCAACTCCCACTGGATACCGGACGGGAAGGCGGGAATGGCAGGCCGACTGACCACTAGCCATCCGCCGCCCCGCATTTCTTCGAACGCGGCGAGCGTCGTCCTCCGATAGCGGCCTTGCTTGAGTTCTTCAAGGTTGAGCGTGGTGTTTTCGGGTTGACTGTCCGCAAGCAACATGCCTTCAGTATCGAATATCGTCAACCGGAGCGTGCTGTGGGTGATCCCCCAGGCGTTGGCCAACATCGGGGTGTTCTCGCCGGACCAACTGTGGATCGCGAGCCAATGCGCCTGCTGACGAAGATCTTCCTGCATTTCACTGATCATGACCCGCTTCTGGAAGATGTGGACCAGCGGGAGAAACAACAGGAACGCGATCACGAGACTGAGCAGGAATCGCAGAAAAAACCTTTGAAAGAGATCGCGTCCAATCATGATCCAGCCCACCTGTATCCGACACCCCACACCGTCTCGATGAACACCGGTTTCTTCGGATCGACCTCGATCTTTGCGCGAAGGTTGCTGATGTGCGTGTCCACGGCTCGGTAAAATGCCTCCGTCTCGCCTCCCCGAACTTCCTCCAGCAATTCCTCGCGGCTGAAGACTCGGCCCGGTCTCTTCGTCAATCGTTCCAGAATGTCAAATTCGCTGCGGGTCAAGTCAATGCTCTTTCCGGCCCGAGCCAGCAGACGCCGACTCGCATCAATGGTGAAGGGACCGACCGATCGATCCGCGACTTGCTCCTGTTCCGAGGGTGGACGAATCCGACGCAGGATCGCCTTGATCCGTGCGAGCAGTTCGGGAAGGCCGAACGGCTTGGTCAGATAGTCGTCGGCGCCGAGCTCCAGGCCCACCACACGATCCGTTTCGTCCCCCTTGGCGGTCAGGATCAGAATGCCCGCCTGACTCCTGGCCCGGATCTGCCGGCACAGCGTCAGTCCATCCCGGCCCGGCAACATCAGGTCGAGAACGACGAGGTCAGGCCCGATCCGCTCGAACTCGCGCCACCCCTGGTCTCCATCCGACGCCCACGCCACCTCAAGGTGATTATCCTCCAGGAAGCTCCGAACCAGCGGCGCCAGTTTGCGGTCGTCTTCGATGAGGAGAATTCGGTGAGACATGGCCAGATCATACCCCGGCCATGAAAAGAGGACCGGAACGAGTGACGCGGAGTCGTACATGCGACGTCCGTCGTGTATTTATCAAGAAGGCGGCACACGACCTCCAGCTTGTTGAATCATCTCAAGCTGAGTCTTCCAAAGGATTCTTGACTCGGAAGACTGCAGACGAGCCTGCCCGACACGAGCATCATGGATCGCTTTCTCGGCGAGGGTTGCGTCCCGTTGCTGTTGAAGGATCTTCAACACCGAAGCCTTGGGCGATTACGTGGGTTCGGAAAAACTCTATCGCGACGGGTTGGCTTTCCGGACGATCCCCCAGCGCCGATCGTGGATCCCTGATCCATTTCATCATTCGTCATGCCGGATCAGGATCGTCGTGTCGTGGCTATCCAGATTTTCCTGGGTGAATCTCACACGACTGGACTTCCCCTGGCCCCACTCCAGCCACGCCCGGACATCGAACCATCACGGTGGGCAAATCCTTCTCCAGCCAGTCGTGATGAGTCGGAGAGGGCTCTCAAAGACCCTGAAAAAAATTGAAATTGTCTGCGGGACACCTCCCCTGAATCTCGCATGAAGTGTCGGCCCAGATCCAGGAGCCGACGTTCCTGGAAATCACGAAACACCAGAGCCAAGGCCAGTCATGGCCGCTGAGAATCAGGAGAATGCCATGTCGTCACGCACAATGCTCAATCGAACGAAAACATGGGCCGCCGCACTGGCTGCCCTGGCCCTGTCAAGCCCCGCCTGGGCTGCAACGATCACACTGAGCCCCATCAACAACATCCAGGCCACCATCAACAGCGGCCTCTATGACGAGATCATCCTTGGACCGGGCACGTACTTTCAGAAGGTTGAATTTTTCGGAGCCGCCATCACCCTGCGCAGCACCGATCCCAACGACCCAGCCATCGTGGCCTCGACCATCATCGATGGTCAGTTTCTGGGCGACTCGGTCATCAAGTGCATCGCGGGTGAAGGCCCCGACACGATCATCGATGGCCTCACCATCATCAATGGCGAAGCCAACAACGTGGGAAATTCGGACCGGGGGGGCGGCCTGTACATCAACCTCGCCAGCCCCACGGTCCGCAACTGCGTCTTCGACTCCAACGCCACGAGCAACGCCGGGGGCGGGCTCTATGCGAACG
>JAPULD010000141.1 GCA_027295365.1 Planctomycetota bacterium | reverse complement strand
AAAATGAATTACATGAATTCTCACAAGATTCGAAAACGCAAACACGCGACCCTGGGACTGATCGCCATCGCATTGTTTTCTTCGGCTGCACAAGCCACGGATCGATTCGTCAGTGCATACTCTTCAGGAGGCGGAGGGACTATGTGGTCCGACGCTTATCCTTTGCTGGAAACCCGCTCTGGCCGCCGCCAATCCTGGCGATCGAATTCTCGTCGGCCAAGGCACCTACATTCCAGCGAGTGTCTTTCTGATCGACAAGGATGTGACCATCCTTGGTGGGCATGCCGGAATTCTTCCATCGGGGGAGATAGCCCTCGATCCTTTCGCGCGCGACATCTCAGGCACCCCCAGCATCCTCTCGGGCGATGACGCTTTGTCGGCGTTCATCGTGATCGATGGCGTGTCCGAGGATGGGCGTCTGGATGGCTTCACCATCGAGGGGGGTCGCTCGCCCGATCTTCCCTCGGGGGCTTCGTTCGCCCCGGCCGGAGCGATGACGATCGTGGATTCCTCGATCGACATCGTTCGCTGTACGTTTCACAACAATTCCTCGGGGAGCGGCACCGCCTCCGGACGGGGTGGCGCGGTGTCGGTGTCAGGACAATTTGATGATGACGATCTATTGACCAAATCTGCTGCTCGTTTCATCAACTGCACGTTCCACGACAACGTCGCCAGTTCGGGCGGGGCGATCGCGATGCTGGAGCGAGGCGACCTCGTGAACGACGAGCCCACCTTCGTGAAGTTCGTCAATTGCCTGATCTACGACAACCGAACGGTGAAAAACGTCATCAGTGCGGTCAGCGCTGAAGGAAGTGGAGGCGCAGTCTTTATTTACGAAGGGGCGGAAGTGGACATCGTGAACTGCACGATCAAAAGCAAAAAAGGGATCGGGGGACCATGATTAGGCTCGGGTTATCCCGCGCCTGCGACAAACTTGAGCATCACCATGCACAGCAATCCGGCGTATGTCCCCAGCACGTATCCCGCCACCGCCAGCAACGCCCCGACGGGGGCGAGCGCGGGGTGAAACGCACTGGCGACCACGGGTGCGCTGGCCGCACCCCCGATGTTGGATTGTGAGCCCACGGCGATGAAGAACATGGGGGCCTTGATGAGCTTGCCCACCACAAGCATGATCACGATGTGTATGAAAAGCCAGATCGCGCCCACGATGATGAGCCCGGGAGCCTCCGCGACTTTGGTGAAACTTGCGCCCGCCCCGATGCACGCGATGAGCAGGTACAGCATCGCGCTGCCGATCTTCGACGCCCCGGCACCTTCGAGGTTACGTGCGCGGGTGTACGAGAGCCCGATGCCGAGCGTGGTCACGAGAATGAATTTCCACGTCGTCGCACTCAAGGCGGCAGTGGTGTCGAGACTGGCGGCGGCTTTCTGGGCATTCGTCACATGAAAGGCGAGGCCGCCATTTTCGATGACGATGGTCTCTGCCAGCCACTGGCCACCGATGAACGACAGCCACGCGCCGGCGAAGCCGAACGCGAGGATCATCATGATGTCCGCCAGCGAGGGGACGCGCGTGACCTTCTTCTCGAATGCGATCAGCCGAGTCTTGAGTTCATCGATGGACGAGGTGTCAGCCCCTGACCATTTGTCGATGCGCCTCTGGTGTCCTGCGGAAAACAGCAAAATGCCCATCCAGATATTGGCGACGCCCACATCAACGATGACCATGAGCCCCAGCATTTCACTTTCCTGCTTTTCACGATATGCGGTCAGTTGTTCTTCGGAGAGGGCGAGTGTTTCGCCATCGGGATCTTGCGGGGCCGGCAATTCTGCATACGCCGTCTTACCGAGCGCGACATAGTTGGCACCGCCCCCGATCCAACTCCCTGCAAGGGCGGTCATGCCTCGCCACGTGTCAGAAGGGAGTTCCCAAATATTCCGATCGACGTCTTCCAGGCTTGGCGTCGATTGACCTTCATCGGTCGCCCTCATGGCGATGACTTCGTCGTTCTGCAATACGAAGGGGACTGGTTGACCGACGGGCAAGAAAAGCTGGCCCACAAACAACGCGATCGGTCCTCCAATGACGATGCCGAGGGTACCCGCCAGGAGCATGATGCCCGCTTTGGGGCCAAGGCGAATGATGCCCGGCACATCGAGGGCGATGATCAGCAGCAGAAGACTGCAAGGCAAGAGATAGGTTTTGACCCAACTGTACACGGGTGACAAATCAGGCAGGATGCCAATGGTGTTCAGTGTGGTCGGTACGAAATAGCAGAACACCAGCATCGGGATAATGCCGAACAGTCGCTTTCCTGCCGAGCGTTGGGCAAACCAGAACAACGAGGCCAGCACCATTAGCAGGATGGCCAGAATGCCGATCGGCTCCTCGACGGCGAGATGATCGATGATCCATTGATTCCACTGGGTATCGGGTATGTCGGTTTGGGCAAGAATTTGCATGGAGGCGTGATACCCAAATATGAAGAACCCGTCCAGCAATTCAAAATGAGACCTGATTGCTTCTCGCGATCAGTCGGATATCCTTTTCGCCCTTCCCAATCGAGGGAGGAAATCTGGAGATATACCCATGGCCACACAAACCACGCTCATCATTCTCAAGCCCGACGC
>JAPULD010000140.1 GCA_027295365.1 Planctomycetota bacterium | reverse complement strand
GATCTTGGTAAACAACTCGGTCGCCGTGAGCGGTTTGGCGATAAAATCGTAGAATCCGGATTCCTTCACCTTGTTGCGAAATTCGGGAAACACGCTGGCGGTCACCGCGATGACGACCACGTCCTTCAGGGCCGGGTCCTCGCGAATGTGTCGGGTGGCCTCGATGCCGTTCATCACGGGCATCCGCACATCCATGAGCACGAGCGGAAATAGTTGTTCGTTCATCCGTTGCAATGCCTCGACGCCGTTGATCGCTTGGACCGTCTTGATGCCCGTGCTTTCAAGCAGTCCCACCAGGATCTCACGATTCTCCAACCGATCGTCGACGACCAGGATCGTCACATCCTGACCCTCGGCCAGCTGTGGGCAGTACCCGTCATCCAAGGCTTCCGCCATCGCACTGGGCAGGTCTTCGTCGAAGGCCTCCTCGAGCGGAATCGTCACGGTGAAACAGCTTCCCACGCCTTGTTCGCTTTCGACGGTGAGCGTGCCCCCCAAGGCTTCCGAAATGCGATGGGAGATGGCCAGCCCGAGACCGGTCCCGCCGCTTTCTTTGCCCCCGGTCGTTTGTTTGAAGGGATCGAAGATTACTTCCAACTCTTCGGGGGTCATCCCGATGCCGGTGTCGACCACCCGAAACTCGAGCTGATGCTGCTCGGTCTCGCGCACTTTGAGAGTAATCGACCCGGTCCTGGTGAATTTCGTCGCGTTGCCCAACAGGTTCAACAGGGTCTGCTTGAGTTTGGTGTGGTCCGTGACGATGCCGACCGGCACCTCGGGCGAGACGTCCAGTTCGATCGCAAGCCCCTTGGACTCGGCCTTGGGTCGCACGATGTCGAAGACGCTTCGGAGCAACTTGTGCAAGTCGCCCGGGACGAGGTCGATCTCAAGTCGTCCGGCATCGATCTTCGACAGATCCAGCACGTCGTTGATGAGCGTGAGCAGGTGCTGGCCACAACTGATGATCGAGGACAGGCTGTTCCGCTGCTTCTCGTTGAGCCCACGATCGCGCTGGAGGATCTGCGCGTACCCCAGCACCCCGTTGAGGGGGGTGCGCAGTTCGTGGCTCATGTTGGAGAGGAACTCGCTGTTCGCCTTGGCCGCATGCTCGGCGGCGTGCTTGGCTTCACGGAGCTCGAGATCATCCGCAATTCGTTGGGTGACGTCCTGGTAGACGCCGTACATGAATTGTATCTTGCCGTCCTTGTCGCGGATGATCTTTCCCAGCGCGTGAACCCAGACGTTTTTTCCATCGCTCGGGCGTTTGTAGGCGTAGGTCGATTCATAGTGTTCGTACCGACCTTCGATGGCGCCTTGATATCGTTCCGCCGTCTTTTCGGCGGTCTCCGGATTGGCCTCAACCAATCGGGTGAACCATTCATCCTGAAGGTGGTAGCGGCCCTCGGGTCTGGGCGGTTCGCCGAGGATTCTGGCGGCGCGCTCCGACTGGTAGTAATAGTCGGGGTCGCTGTAATCGACATGCCAGTAGCCGCACGCGGTCAGTTCGAGCGCAATGTCCGAATGGTAGTTGATTCGGCGAAGCTCCTGAGTGCGGCCGGCGACCGTCTCCTCCAGCGAATCCCGATGGGCCTGCAACTCCCGCTCGGTTTCATGGCGAACTTTGATTTCCGCTCGCAAGGTCTCGTTCGAACTGACGACGTCGCGCGCGCGCAGTGTGGTCTTCTGAGCGAGAAACACCACCAGCGGCATGGCCACGGCAAGCAGGCCGCCGGCCAGCAACACGAAAAAGGCGAACGAATCCTGACTGACCTGCTCTTCGATCGTCTCGGGATTGATCAAGAGAACCGTGCCTTCGCTCTCGGCGAGCACATTGCTCATGTTCACGAACAACTGGTGGATCCGCGCATTGTCGGCGATCAACGCTTGCCAGAAACAAATGGTGGCGGTCAGGATCGAAAGGCCGATGGGGATGGGCATCCACCGGGGCATCCAGAGCACGATGTTGGTGTCTCGGGACCAGATGAAACACGCCAGTCCCGTACTCACCAGGACAAAGCCGATCGACGTATGCACGGCCATGCGCGTGAGATTGCCCCATCCATAGGCTGTTTCAAGAGCCGTGAAATAGCCCGACAGCGCGACCACGCTGAGCCCAAAGGCCAGCGAAATGAAGATGACGCTGAGAAGTCTCCTTCTCGTGGCATCGTGCGAGACGGGTCGCAAGAGGAGAGCCACACCGACAAGCAAAAAGCACGTCGCGGTGTTCGGGGCCATACGCCCCGGATGCGAGGTGGCGACGGTGATGGTGTGCTCCATGAACAGTTCATCGATGCCCAGGCTGATGCCGCCTATGTATTCCACGAGCGTCAGGCTCCCGACCACCATTGACAGAGTGCCCATGATCATGGATGGCCAGATTTTTCCGAATATCGAGAGCAGCACTCCGGCCCCGCAGAGGATGAAACCCAGCGCGGTGTTGTATTGCATGGGCACGAATTCAGGCAGCACCTGCACCAGCATTTCGTTGCCGGTGTGCCAGCCAAATATGACGAGCAGACCGAGCAACAAGGTGAGGCTGCCCGTCAGAATGGCAAAGCCCCACAGAACACGATCGAAGACGGTATGCGATGAATCGGTGTCGTTCATGAACCTGACTGTTTCAACTCCACATGCATGGATTCAATGGTCGAGTCTACTCAATTCCGTCCTCTTCGACGAGAAGCAGAACCCGAGGCGGTTATGAATCGCTGTTCGAATTCAATTCCTGCACAAGGCTCTCCAGACCACCAAAATCAAATGAACCGGCCAACCTGGCGATCCGCGCTCCGAGCGCCGCACCGCCCTCTCTCTTGGATTGCAGTTCCGCCGCCAGCGCCGTGAGGGCGGAGATGTTTCGCATTCGCACCGCATCCTGCAGCCGGGTCACGATCTCGGCCGCAAGCTCTGGTGATAGTTCTTGATCGCTTGTATCAGCGTGCTCCGCTTCCGGGGCTGGCTCTTCCTTCGCATATCGAACGTTCAAGTGACTTTCGATCTTCGAGAAGAGTTCCGCGGCGCGAAGTGGCTTGGCGATGAAATCATCGAATCCGGCCTCCTTGGCTCGATTCTTGAACTCGGGGAACACGCTGGCCGTCACGGCAATGACAATTGTGTCTTTCAATTCGGGATCTTGACGAATGTGACTCGTCGCATCGATGCCGTTCATGACCGGCATTCGAACATCCATCAGCACCAGCGGGAACGAACGCTCACGCATTCGATCAAGTCCTTCCTGGCCGTTCACCGCCGTCACAGTTGCGAATCCCGCGCTTTGGAGCAGCTTGACGAGGATGTCCCGGTTCGCCTCCCGGTCATCGACAATCAGAATCGTGATGTCCTGCCCCGACTCCAGCA
>JAPULD010000014.1 GCA_027295365.1 Planctomycetota bacterium | reverse complement strand
GAGGTCGGCACCCTGGGGGCGCAGGCCTTTGCGGCTCAATGGCCCAAGGATCAACCCCTGCCCCGGAGCGTGCTGGTGGGGGAGCCGACTTCGCTGAAGGCGGTACGCATGCACAAGGGGCATCTGACATTGAGACTCACTTTGAAAGGCGTCTCCGCCCACAGTGGTTCGCCCCATCTGGGACTGAGCGCCATCGAACCAGCAGGGCGGATCATTCAGGGGCTTTCACAAATCCAAAAGACCTTGGTGAGCGAACTCTGTGATTCCAGTGTGTATTTTCCAGAAGTTCCTCACACGGTTCTGAACGTCACGACCATCGAGGGGGGAACCGCGATCAACATCATTCCCGACTCATGCGTGATGCACATCAGCATCAGGCTCTTGCCGGGACAGACGGCACAACCCATGGTGCAACGCGTCGATGAAGTCGTCGCTCAAGAAATGAAACAGGGCTCATATGATCTGGTCGTGCAAAATGAGAGCCCACCCATGTTGCTTGATGAACACACGAGCATCCATCGCGAGTTGTGCGACCTGCTGGGGCAACAACAGTCCTATGGCGTCAACTACGCCAGCGATGGGGGGCCGTTCCAGGCCGGCTTGGGCATGGAAAGTGTCTTGTGTGGTCCCGGGACGATCGACGTCGCCCACAAGCCCAATGAATCGCTGCCCATCGACGAGTTTCAGAAGGCCCGTCCCTTGTACGAACAGCTCATTGAACGGATGTGTGTTTCGTGAGTCTGGAACAGATCATCGAAGCCGATCTGACGTGGACCGGGGAGGCGTTCGAGCCGGGCGTGCGCATCAAGGTGAACGAGAAGGGCGTGATCACCGAGGTCGGGGTCTTTGAGGATGCCGTTACGACTCGACTGGCGGGTCGTGCATTGCTTCCGGGGTTCGTCAACGCCCACAGCCATGCGTTCCAGAGAGGCCTGCGAGGCCTGGGGGAATCGTTTCCCAAAGGAGTGGGCAGCTTCTGGACCTGGCGCGAGGCGATGTACGACCTGGTCGAACGCCTGGATGAAAAGCTGATCTACGAACTCTCGACGCAGGCGTTTCGGGAGATGCTCGCCTCGGGCATCACGACGGTGGGTGAGTTTCATTACGCCCACCACGATGCATCGGAATCTGGTTTTGCCTTTGATGAGATCATCCTGAAGGCCGCGGCCGAGGTGGGGATTCGGATCGTGCTCCTGGAGGCGTATTACGAAACAGGGGGGATCGGGAAACCTCTTGAACGGGGCCAAAAACGATTCGCCACGCGATCGCTTGATGAATACTGGGCCCAGATGGACCGACTCGAGGCGATGATCGATACCTCGATGCAATCGCTGGGCGTGGTGGCTCATTCGATCCGGGCGGTGCCCCGCGACACATTGATTGCCTTGCATGAGGAATCCAGGAAACGAGGGTTGGTGTTTCACATGCATGTGGAGGAGCAACCTCGCGAGATTGAGGATTGCCTTGATGCCTATCACCAGACCCCCATGGCGATCATCAACGAATCGTTGAGTGTCGATCCTCGTTTTACTTCAGTGCATTGCACGCATACGGCTGAAAGTGATCTCAAGGAATATATCGAACAAGGCGGGAATGTATGCCTCTGTCCACTCACCGAGGCGAATCTTGGCGATGGTCTGGCCAACGTTCCGCTTCTGATGAGGGAAGGCGGTCACATCTGCATCGGCACAGATTCCAACTCGAGACTCTGCTTCCTGGAAGAGATGAGATTGCTCGAGTATGGACAGCGTCTGCGTCATCAGGAGCGTGGCGTCTGTGCTGCGGATGATGGCAAGCTTGGAGCTCCATTGCTGACCATGGCCACCATGAATGGAGCGCGATCCCTGGGCTTGAAAGCGGGGCGTATCGCCAAGGATAACGTTGCCGACCTGGTGAGTATCGATCTTGAGGTTCCTTGCTTGCAACGTTGGGAGGCTTCGACGCTGCTCGAAGGGATCATCCTGGGCTGCGGGAATGACGTGATCAGTGAGGTCTGCGTTGGGGGCACCTGGCATCGCACCCGAGTGTGATACAGAATGGCTGACTGAGCTGGTCGATTCTGATGATCCCTGATCGTCGTCTCTGAAACAGCCTATGAGCAATTAAAAAAATCTGATTCTCATCGCAACTCAGGCCGTGTTTGGAGCCTATAAATCAATCGATTGATTGAATTACAGTCAGATACAGGACTCTTTGATGTCAGAAACCAGCGGGCAAACCCGATCAGCATTGTTGAAATCATCCATAACACTTTTCAGTCAAAGGGGTTATGCAGATGTAGGTATCCGTGAAATCGCGGACGCTGCCGGTGCCAACATTGCTTCGATCAAGTACCACTTCGGGTCCAAGAAGGACCTGTATCTCGCGGCCGTGGCGGAGGTCATGGGCAGGAACAACAGTGAGAACGCCTGGAAAGACCTGAGCGAAGTTCCGGATGATCCGCGACTTGCCGCCCAGGAGTTGATCCAGTTCTTGCGTCATTCATTGAAGCATCTCATTCCTCCTGGCAGCAGTGTTGAATCATGCAGCAGCCTGATGATTCGTGAAGCCTTGCATCCCAGCGAAGCGTTCGATTCGATCGTGGAAAACCTTCTTATTCCCAACAACGAAGGCCTGATCAATCTTTTGGGCAAACTCGTGCCCGATGCGGATCGACCCCATCTCAACAATCTGGCGGGCTCGGTGATGGGCCAGATCATGCACATTCGGATTTTTCGCCCTTTCGTGGAACGACTCAGGGGCGTTGACCTTTCCAATCCAGATCAACTGGACCAGATGGCGATGCACATCGCCCAATTCACGCTTCGGGGCCTGGGGCTCAAAGAAATCTTTATTTTCGAGGCCATTCAATCGGCACGCGAGACTGAAGCTCAGTTCGTACAGGAAAACAAGTCGTGATGATGTCTTCAGGCAAAATGTCGGGTTCTCTAGTTCTGTTGGCAGTGATCATGCAAGGCAAGCAGGCCATTGCGCAGATGCCACCATCGTCGGTTCGGATTGACGAGGTTCGCCTGGAGAATGTCGAAGAACGCCGACGCGTGACCGGCGACTTGCGCGCGATTGCTCGATCCCGGGTGGCCACCAGCGAAGGGGGACTCGTGCTGACGTTGCCAGTGGTGGAGGGCCAGTTAGTGAAGAAGGGCGATGTGCTGGCCACGATCGACTCGCGTCGTCTGAACCTGATGCTCTTGAGGGTCAAGGCGGATGAGGAAGTCGCCAAGGCAACCGTGGCCCAGCGTCTGGTCGATGTGGAAGTGAGCCAGCGGGATTACGATTCAATATTGTCACTCAGTCAAAGGCAGGCGAGCAATCCCAAGCAACTCGCGGACGCCCAGTCGAAACTCCGGATTGAAGAGGCTCGACGTGATCAGGCCCAGCGGCAGCTTGAGGTCAACAATGCCCTGGCGGAACTGCTAGAGACGCGTCTGCTGGATACGTCCATTATGGCCCCCTTCGATGGCGTCGTGGTGCGCAAGCACACCGAGATCGGCGAGTGGATTGGCGAGGGTGACGTCGTGCTCGAACTCGTCGCGATCGGTCAGTACGACGCCTGGCTCGACATCCCCCAACGACTCGCCAGCGCCATCATTGGTCAGGACATCATGATCCAGGTCAGTGTGGAATCTCATGATTGCGAATTCAAGCCCACCAAGCCCAGGGTCATTCGCCTGGTCGATCCCACCGCGCGGACGTTCAACATCGTGGTGAGACTTACCGATGAAGACAACACGCTCGCCCCGGGCATGGCGGTCATCGGCTGGGCCCCGACCGGCAAACATGGAGAATACCTCACCATAGACAAGGATGGCCTGATGCTGAATCCCGAAGGGTATTTCGTCTACATCGTGCGCGAGATGCCGGAGCGAGGCTTGGTGGTGATGCCGGCCAGCGTGCAGATCGAATTTGACATGGGGCCTAGATTGGCGGTGTCGAGCGGCTCGATTCACGTCGGTGATCGCATCGTGGTCGAAGGCAACGAGCGTTTGTATCCGACGGCACCCGTATCGATCACCACCCCCGCAACCGCAGGCTCCTCAGACCTTGCGGAGGTGTCGCGAAAATGAATCTCATCCGCCTGTTCATCAAGCAGCCGGTGACGGTGGGCGTCGGGGTGATCCTGATTCTGCTCGCGGGGCTCATTTCGTTGAAGCGCATTCCGATCCAGTTGACGCCCAACGTCGAGGACACCATCGTCACGGTGAGCACTTTCTGGGAAGGGGCCAGTCCCGAGGAAGTCGAACTGGAGATCATCGACAAGCAGGAAGAGCGTCTCATCGGCATTCCCTCGTTGCGGGAAATCACCAGTTCGGCCAATCAGAGTTCGGGCAGCATCCGGCTCGAGTTCGCCCAGGGCACGCTCAAGTCCGAAGCGTTGCGGGAAGTGAACATCAAGCTTCGCGAAGTCTCTGATTATCCCGAGAATGTCGATGAGCCGGTCATCTCCGCGTCGGATCGACAGCACCGCGATTACATCGCGTGGATCATGTTTTTTACGTCGGATCCGGATTTTGACGTACGCACTCTGCGCGATTTCGCGTTGGATCGAATCGAGCCAATTCTGGAGCGAGTCCAGGGCGTGTCCGAGATCAACGTCTTGGGAGGGCGTGAACGCGAAGCCCAGATCCAGTTCGATCCGATCCGTCTGGCGCAATACAAGATCACACCAAGGGATTTCGTGCAGAAGATCCGGGAAAGCAACCGCAACGTCTCGGCCGGGGCCCTGCAGGACGGCAAGCTCAACGTGCGGCTTCGCACGATGGGCCAATTCAAATCGCTCAAGCAGGTCGAAGAGACGATCATCGCCCACAGCGAAGGTGGCCCCATCTACATCCGCGACGTTGCCGACGTGGTGATGTCATTCAAGGAAGCGTCGGGATTCGTCCGGGCCAAGGGCGTTCCGGTGATCGCGATGAACGCGCAGCGCGAAGTCGGGTCGAACGTCATCGAGGTCATGAAAGGACTCAAGGCCGCGATCAATCAACTGAATGCTCCCGGGGGTGCGCTTGACGAGAAAGCGCGCGAACTTGGACTGCAAGGCAAACTCTATCTGAACCAATCCTACGACCAGACCGGCTATATCGAAGATGCCCTCGTCCTGGTCCGCAACAACATCTGGATCGGAGGCATCCTCGCGACGCTTGTTCTGATCCTCTTCCTGCGCTCCCTCCGTTCGGTCGGCATCATCGCCATGGCCATTCCCATCTCCGTGATCGGGGCCGTGGTGGTGATGGTCTCGATGGGACGCAGCATCAACGTCATCAGTCTGGCCGGTATGGCCTTTGCGGTGGGCATGGTCGTTGACAACGCGATCGTGGTGTTGGAGAACATCTTCCGGCACCGCGAGATGGGCAAGTCGCGTCGTCAGGCCGCCTCGGACGGGGCCACCGAGGTCTGGGGC
>JAPULD010000139.1 GCA_027295365.1 Planctomycetota bacterium | reverse complement strand
GGCCACCCCGGTTCATCGCCTCGGTCTATCGCCCTGCGATCCTCACTGGATTCAAGGCACATGGGGCATTTCCAGTCGTCCTCATGCTCCGGAACATGCTTGTTGAGGACGAGTTCGGTATAGGCGATTTTGAGGCAGTTGCCGCAAAGGCAGCTTCCCTGGTGCCCTTCGAGCATGGGGATGGCCTCGTTCCACTCGCGATGGCAGAAATCACAGATGACGTCGGTCATCTGCACGTTGTCTTCGTTGGTGCCGGGCTTTCGCATGCTGATAGTTTAGCCCCCGGTGAACACACCGGGGGCGTTGAGCGACCAAAATCAAATTCGCAATCGGTCACGTAACGCCCCAGGTGTGTTCACCCGGGGCTAATCTAGTTTCACCAACGTCATCGAATGAAAAGGCTTGCCTTCCCGGGCGAACTTGCGTTCGTAATTCGTCCCTACCAACTCGCCTTCCCCGGCCGATTCGGGGGCCGCGAATTCGCGGCGTTCAAACAACGCTTCGTGCCGCTGGGCATGCTCCACGTACCACGCCCACAGGTCTTCGTGATCCGTGACGATGCGCAGCTCCCCCCCATCGCGCAACAATCGATGAAACTCTATCATCGACGTATCCTGCATGACCCTGCGTTTGTGATGCCTCTTCTTGGGCCATGGATCGGAGAAGTACAGATGGATCACGTTGGCGATTGAATCGTGACACCAGTGCTTGATGAACTGCGTCGCGTCGGTCTTGAGCATCTTCACGTTGGTGAGTTGACGCCTCCGCATCCGATCTGCGGCGTAGCGAAAAAACTCAGCCGCCCATTCGATGCCCAGGAAATTGACCTCGGGTTGGAGAGCCCCCTGTTGGACGAGAAACGTCCCCTTGCCCGAGCCGATCTCGATCTCGAAGGGTCTTGAAGGTTCGGCGAACCAGTCCCGGGGATCGACGCGACAGCCGTTCGGGTCATCCACGTCAAATGCCGGAAGATCGGTCTGGTCAAAACCGTACCCTTCCGTGATCAGCTTTTTACCTCGGGCAAGACCAAAACTCATGGGAGGTCATCGTAGGTCGAAACAAGGTGTAAATCCCGATCCCTTCGAATCAGGACGCCGCGGCGGCCGCCGCCGCCTGTTGTTGTGCCAAGACTGCTGCCGCCGCTGATCCGCCACTTGATCCATTCATCGAGACCAGGCAGGTAGTGCCCAACCCGAAGCCCTTCATGTCGTTGTTCCAGACCTGCTGCCCAAACAGCGGATCGATGCAGTAGGTGTACCCATTCACGGAAGCGATCAACCGATCTCCATCCAACAAAAGCGAAGGGAACCCGGTGCCTTTGGGAGCTTTCCATTCCCAGACAATTTCGCCTGTGTAACGATCGAGAGCCGCGATCCGGGAATTGAATCCGACGAATACAAGATCTGGAATGGTGCGATCGACTTTTGGTGGAGTGGCCTGGAGTTCGTTCATGCTCTTATTTTACCTTCGATTCAATCCACGAGGCCATGTCCCGCAACACGCCTTCGTCGATGGTGATGTCAATTTCCGCGTACTCGCTGATGGCCCCAGTCTGGGCGGGTTGGAAGAGGTGGTTGAGCCCTTCGTAGCGAATCGCCGTCACATCGATGCCTTGCTCACTCAGGGTGCGTTCGATCGTGTCGAGATTCTGCTCGTGCCAGACCTGCAGGTCCTTGGTGCCGTTGATGGCCAGGACGGGGCAGGTTACCTGCGCCAGAGCGGGAGCCGGGTCGTAATCCAGAAAATACAGCATCCAGGGCTTGGTCAGGACCGCGAGCTGCCCCCGCGCATTCTTTCTGAATAGTTCTTCGGTCATTCCGCCAAGGTCCGGATCTTCCTCAAGCGAGAGACGCAAACATTCATTGACGATTTCGCGAACGCTCGCTCCATCCAGGGCAAGTTGCGTGAGCTTCTCCATGACCTCGTACTGGACCGTGACGTCTTCTTCGCTGAGGCCGACCGACAAGGAAAGCAAACGGCGTTGCACCGCAAGCAACTCCCGACCTTTGACGCCTGGCCCCGCCATGAGAACCATGAAACCGATGTCCTCGATCATCGTGGACACCATGGGTGCGATCAGGCCCCCTTCGGAGTGACCGATCAATCCGATGTGGGTTGGATCGATGACTTGCAGCGTCTTGAGGTGTTCGACCACCGCCACCACGTCGGTGGCATAATCTTCGCTCGTCGTGCCGGACAGCGTCTCCAGACCACCCGAGCCCCCGATGCCCCGATCGTCGTACCGCATGACGGCAATCCCGCGCGTCGTCAAATAATCCGCGATGATCAAGAATGGCTTGTGCCCCATGATCGACTCGTTCCGGTCCTGCTGACCCGAGCCCGAAATCAAAATCGCCACCGGGAACGGACCGAGCCCGAACTTCGCAGCTTCGGGAATCGTCAACGTGCCGGCCAATGTGAATCCATCCGGATGCTTCACCTCGATCTCGCGTTCTTCATACGGATACGGAGGCTTCGGTTCCTGGGGCCTCAAGATTTCCTTGTAGGCGTAATTGAGATCACGCGCAAAATCGATGACCATGTCCATCCCCGACTGGGTGAAAACGCCTTGCATCCGTCGGTTCTGGTCATCCAACGAAACCGAGAATGTCGCCCCCCCCGGGATTCGCATATGCCCCCTGATGACGTCGTCGGTCTCGGTGATGTCAACGAGCGGAAAGCCCTTGAGCGATTGCATGGGCACATCGAGATGCCCGACCCAGTTCCCTCCCGGAGTCCGGCCCAACACGATCGACATACCGATCTTCATGCCACCCGCGCTGAGTTCCCCACTGAAGGCAAGTGGATCGGGAAGATCAAGGGGACTGGGCGTCCGGGCAAACTCGAACGTCGTCGCCTCGGCTTCCTCATCACCCGAGGCGATCAGTCTGACTTCGCCCTTGAATCGCTGTCCTGCGTCGAGAATCAAGCCATCGAAGCGATACTCACCCCCGACGCCGACGAGGGATATCTCGAGCGTGTCATCCTGGATCGTGACAATCGACCCCGGCTTGCTCAAGGCCCCGGCCGGGATGAGCGTCATCGTTACCGAGGGATCACCCTGATCGGACACGATCGTGAAGGAGGCGAAAACCCGCTTGTCCGGTGACTGGGGCAGCGTCACCGTCCCATGCCAGGTTCCCAACGCTGGTTGTGATTTGTCAAAGGGGAAGACTTCATCAAGAAAAGTCACCTGGCTGAACGCGGAATTCGAGCACAGGATGGCGATCAAGACGAACAGGACAGAAGAACTCTTCATGGGGCACCTCCGCCTCACACGCGTAATGCGTGGGCTCTACCCATCTCCATGATATCGATGTCCTTGGATCGCCCCGGCGTGCGATTCAGATGGTGTGGGGAATAATGGTCTCGGGCACCGACATCGAGGCCGGATACGTCAGACGCTTCACGATCTCATTGTGCTCATCGCAGATGATGACCTTGGGGCGATGCGTTTCAAGCTCATGCTGATCAAGCTGGCAAAAGGACAGGATCAGCAAGCGGTGGCCGACCCCGGTCAAATCCGCCGCGGCTCCATTGACCATGATCTGCCTGGAACCTTCTTCACCCCTGAAGATGTAGGTTTCGAAGCGGTTGCCGTTCGTCGCGTCGGCGATGAGCACTTTTTCGTTGACCACCATGCCGACTTCGTCAAGCAGGTCCGGATCGATCGTGATCGAACCCATATAGGAGGGATCGCAATGCGTCACGCATGCCATATGAATCTTGCCAAAGAGGACTTCACGAAGCATGGTCATCCTCCCCCCCCGGAATGGGCATCTCCATCAGACGAATTGGGCTTTTCAGAGACCGATGAAATGGATGAGTCAGCGCCATTTCGCTCCCAGGCAATCCGAGGGGCATCGCTCCAGAGCTGCTCGAGATCGTAAAACGATCGCTGATTGGGTTCAAAGAGATGCGCCACGACATCCACGAAATCAATGACGATCCAGGTGACGCCAGTGTCTCGATTCGAGCGGAAGACGTGTTCGCCATTCTCCTCCGCGAGATCCTCAAGTTCTCCCGCCAGCGACTTCATCTGGCGATCGCTCGTACCGGACCCGATCAGGACGTAATCACAGACGTGGCTGAGCCCGGTGACATCGAGGATGATGATTTCCTCGCAATGCCGATCGTGCAGCAATCGAGCGGCCTCGATCGCGAACGTGCGGGCCTGAGCGCGGTCATTCTTGTTGGTTGTGGTGGACGACATCGGACCCAAGTGTAGGCCCTTATCCGAGCCCGATCATTGCTCCGATCACGGGACTGTATTTGACGATCACGCCCGCGAAGACGACCGAGACGATGGCGATGAGCTTGATGAGGATGTTCAGTGAGGGGCCTGAGGTGTCCTTGAAGGGGTCACCCACCGTATCACCCACGACACTGGCTATGTGGGCATCGGAGCCCTTGCCGCCGTATTTGCCCTTCTCGATGTATTTCTTGGCGTTGTCCCACGCTCCACCGGCGTTGGCCATGAAGATCGCGACGGCAAAGCCACTGGTGAGTCCACCCACCAGCAGGCCCATGACGCCACCGACCCCCAGGATTAGACCCACGATGATCGGCATGACGATCGCCATAATCGAGGGAACAATCATTTCCTTCTGGGCCCCGGCGGTCGAAATCGCCACGCATTCGGCGTAATCGGGATACTTATGACCATCGACCATGACCTTCATTGGCCAGCTCATGGGGTTGGCGATGTCTTCCTCGCTCATGCCGTCCTTCTTGAACTGCTCCTTCATGATGCCGAACTGCCGACGGCATTCGTTCATCATGCGGTGCGCGGCGCGACCGACGGCACTCATCGTCATCGCACAGAACACGAAGGCGAGCAGGACACCCATGAAGATGCCGCCCAGAACCTTGGGATTCATCAGC
>JAPULD010000138.1 GCA_027295365.1 Planctomycetota bacterium | reverse complement strand
CGCTTGAACGCTATGAAAAGGCGCAGCAGCAGCTCTTCGAGGTGCTGATGATGGAAACGAAATAAGTCAGACTTCTTGTGGAAATACGACCTGTGACCGGCCGGTGACGACGGGACTTTGTCGCAGGTATGGGCATAATGAGGGGATGGCCGATCCCATCCTTATCACGTCGATGGATGACGAGCGCGTCGCGGTGTTCCGCGATGTGCGCGATGCAGATCTGCGGGGCCGCGACAAGTTCTTCATGGCCGAGTCGGAGATGGTCATCAGGCGTCTGCTGCGCACCCCCCAGCGAATGCACGCCCTCTTTCTCAGCCATGGAAAATATGCGCTGCTCAAGGACGATTTGCCTGCTCTCGCGGACACGACACCCGTGTATGTGGCGGAAGTTGGCCTGATGACGCAGATCGCGGGGTTTCACATTCACCGGGGCGTCCTCGCCGCCGGGACGAGGCCGACTCGGAACGAAGTGTCGCTCGACGTGGCCCTGGGGCATCTCAAGGACATCGATCAATGCACGCTTCTCGTGGCCCAGGGGTTTACGAACGTCGACAACATGGGCGGGCTCTTTCGTAACGCGGCGGCATTTGGCGTGGATGGCATCCTGCTTGACCCGACGTGTTGCGATCCGCTGTATCGAAAGGCCATCCGCGTTTCGATGGGTCACACACTCAGTGTGCCCTATGCCATCAGCCAGTCCTGGCCCGATGATTTGATCCGCTTGAAGCAGGCGTGGGGCATGCAGCTCGTCGGGGCGGAGATCACCGATCAGGCTCGCCCCTTATGGAAAATACCAAAGGGTGAAAAGCAGGCCATCCTGTTTGGCTCGGAGAGTGATGGTCTTTCCACTGAGGCGCTGAATCTTTGCGATGCAATCTGCGCCATTCCCATGGCTCAGGGCGTGCCATCGCTCAATGTCGCCGTATCGACGGCGGTCTTTCTCTATGAACGAAATCGAAATGAGTCATGATCAATGCAAGAGATCACCTGGGATCAGTTTGAAGCCGTCGCCCTGAGGGTGGGCAAGATCGTTCAAGTCGCGGATTTTCCCGATGCGAGGAAGCCGGCCTACAAGATCACCGTCGATTTCGGACCCGACATCGGCGTACGAAAATCAAGCGCACAACTGACACAGCTTTATTCAAAGGACGATCTACTGGGGCGACAGATCCTTGGCGTGGTCAACTTCCCGCCCAAGCAGATCGGGCCGGTGCGTTCCGAATGCCTGATCTGTGGTTTCACGCAGGCCGACGGGGCCGTGATCCTCGCCATCCCCGAACGCGAGGCTCCCCTGGGGGCGAAGCTGGGGTGATGTGATCAGCTGACCTTGACGGTTTTTACAGGCATCGTCGTTTCGATCAGAGGCTCCGTGCTTTCGGGGCCTTCCGCGATCTCCCTCGCCAGTTCCTTGTCGGGATCGAATCGCTCGATGTTCGCGCCGAGCGCGGCGAGCGTTTCTTCCATCTGCATGTAGCCCCGATCGAGATGGTAGACGCGGGTGACGATGGTTTCGCCCTCCGCAGCGAGACCGGCCAGCACCAACGAAGCCGAGGCCCGGAGGTCGCTGGCCATGACCGGCGCGCCGACGAGTTTGGGGGAACCTTGCACCACGACGGTTGGCCCTTCGCGAAAGATCTGGGCTCCCATCCGCGTCAACTCCGCCACGTGAAGGAATCGCTCGGGGTAAATCTTCTCGGTGATGATGCTGTTGCCCTCGGCCAGGCAGAGAAGGGCAAGCATCTGGGCCTGCAGGTCCGTCGGGAAACCGGGATAAGGCTGGGTGGTGACCCGGACGGGTTTGAGTCTTCGGCTCGATGTCACTTGGACCCGGCAACAGCGGGAATCTTCGCTTTCGTCAACCTTGCGAACGTCCACGCCCACCTGCTTGAGGCTGTCGATCACCGCCAGCAGGTAGTCATAGGGAAAATCCTGGAACGTGATGTCGCCATTGGTGATCGCCGCGGCAATGGCGTAGGTGCCGGCCACGATGCGATCGGGAATGACGTGATGATCGGCTCCACCCAGTTGTTCGACGCCTTCGATCGTGATGCGGGGAGAACCCGCCCCGGTGATTTTCGCCCCCATCTTGGTTAACAGATCCGCCACATCAACAATCTCGGGTTCGCAGGCCGCGGACTCGATGGTGGTCGTGCCCTGGGCCAACGTCGCGGCGGACATGATGTTCGCGGTGCCCAGAACCGTCGAGCCGAATGCACCGCCCAGGAAGATCGTGGCTCCCTTGAGCCGATCCGCCGAGACGACGATGTCGCCCCCATCGAGTTGAATCTTTGCCCCCAAAGCTTCAAGGCCCTTGAGGTGCAGATCGATGGGACGAGCTCCGAAGGAACAGCCACCGGGCATCGAGACCCGGGCGATTTTCCTTCGTGCGACCAAAGGCCCCAGCACGCAGATGCTGGCTCTCATGGTGCGGACAATGTCGTACCGGGCATGGGTCAGCGAGGTATCGACGTTGTTCAGGGTCATCGTGCCATGCGTGGCGTCGGTCTCGCAACCGAGTTCGGCCAGCAGGTGGGCCATATTCGCCACATCAGAGAGGTTTGGGACCCGACGGAGCGTCACCGGGGCATCGGCCAGCAACGCCGCGGCCATCAAGGGCAGACTGGCATTTTTCGAGCCATCAACGGCCATTGTGCCCGACAATCGTGACCCGCCCTGAATTCGAAAAGCGTCCATACTTCCTCGTTCTCCGTCTGGCCCTCCATCCGGCGGGCGTTCCTACAGATTCCTTCGGCTTCTCTGGCCGAAACGGATCAATCCGGAAAGGCTAGTGAGCGGGGAGGCAAAGAGACGAAAACAGCTCACTACGGTCAAGAAACTCACATCGAAGCACCCGGAGTGGGATTTATTCGGACGATCTTTCCATGACTCGACGAGTAGCCGAAATTGCCGAGCATTCCTGGCTTTCCTGAGGCGAAGTGGCGAACATGAAATTTACATTCTGCGGATCCAGCGGTCGTATTTCCCGGAAGTGAATTGAATATTTTTGATAATCAAGATCAGTCCCGGCCAGGTCGGGATTTTTCTTTTGCCCCAGACAAGCCTCGGACTTGCTGGGGCATGTTTTTTTTGGAGGATGGGAATGATTTCACGTACAAGGTCGCATCAAAAGGCAGGACGATTTCTGGTACCTTGCGTCTTGGCCGGTGTCTTCTCGATGTGCGACGCGTCGCGGGTCGTGGCGGCTCCCCAGGATGAAATTCTGCTTCCCGGCGTGGTCCGGGATTTTCAGAGCGATCATCCGGATTTCGGAATCGATCCGCTTCTCATCAATGGACACATCGCCGGCAACGTTTCGTATGCCTTGTCCGCCACGGGTCTGCCCACCTTTTCGGGTGGGGGCTATTTTGTTTCGATGCAATGGCGGGATCTGAGCAGTGAACCGATCGCTCCCCATCTTTACGCCGCGAGCAGCGGAGATGTTGTGCAAGTGGTGGCAGGGCCGACCATCAACAACAATCCGACGATCGACACCTTCAACAGCACGCTCGGCCCATACGGCGGGGGGGA
>JAPULD010000137.1 GCA_027295365.1 Planctomycetota bacterium | reverse complement strand
CTCTCCTGAGGCTCCGAAGACGATGATCTTCATGGTTTGGGTCGTGGTGGCGGGCATTGACGGGCTCCTTTTGCAGATGTCTCGAAGTCAAGATATCTGTCTAATACCTCGAAGTCAAGATATATTCCTTGAAGTCGAGATAAATCGTGTGTAGAGTCCTTCCCATGAGTCATGTCGAGATGGTGCTGGAGCAGTGGCGGCGAGAGCGACCTGACCTCGAGGTTGGGCCCATGGGCCTGACGGGGCGTCTGAAACGGATTGGTCGTCACCTTGAACGTCAGATGGAGAAGGTCTTTGCCGTTCACGACATGAATCTGGCCAGTTTCGACGTGCTCGCCACATTACGCCGGTCCGGAGCACCCTATCGCCTCTCGCCGGGAGACTTGATGGCGAACACCATGGTGACGTCGGGCACGATGACGAATCGCGTGGATCAGCTCGTTCGAGCCGGGCATGTCGAGCGGATCAAGAACCCACAGGACGGTCGGAGCGTGCTGATTACGCTGACCGATAAGGGCCTGAAGGTCATCGACGTCGCGGTCACGGACCATGTCGCCAACCTGGCCCGGCTCACGAGCGGCTTGACAGAAAGCGAGGCAAAGCGTCTGGATCGGCTGCTGGATCGCTACCTTGCGACGCTGGAATCAATTGAAGACCCCGACGGTTAACCATCCAAGCTCTCTCTGGGCACGCCAGGAAGCGAGGATCGTTGTGATGATGCATGGCCCAGAGTATCAGCGTGCAGGCCCTGCTCCAGCGTTTCTGGGCGTTGCGGGTTGGGCGTCGCCGTCATTTGATCATGAGGATGAAGATTATGGGATCAAACTTTTCGTAATCGTTCTGAACACAGGAATGGCTCATTGCGATTGATGGCTACTGGTATACAGACCAAGGGCATGAAAGCCCCGCAGTATGGTTTGATGAGTGCATATTGGTAAGTCCTGGTTATGAATGCAAAAAACTTGGAGGGACGGGCTTGACCCCATGAAGAATACGGTTATCGTAAAGTCGACATCCATTTACCCCCGGAAGCGCCCGGCGGTTGAGTTTCGGCTCCCGCCGGGTTTTTTTATGCCTCCAGAGCCTCCGAACCAGTGGGGGAGGTCACGGGATCCTTATCCTTGAACATGGATGACCTCGGTGTTGATTTGCTCCCGTTCTCTCAATTCACGGAATACCCTGAATGCCATCGGGTGGAGAGTCCATAGGACCTCAGAGCACGATCCCCACACCGCTCGAAGGTAAAACAGATCCCCGACATCGAATGCGGCATCGTTGTTCGTGTCCACTGGACAGGGTGCCACGCAAATTCCCACCCGGAGTGCCATCCGAAAAGATCTGCCACTCCGACAAAGGGGTCGTCAGCGATCTCAAGTGCAGGCTTTTAATTTCAGCGTCCGAAAGAGTGATCTGATTACGATTCAGGGGGTCGTTTGTCGTGACTGTTCAATCAGACAATCCATGCCATTGATGAATCTGCATGATTGATCCTTGTCACTCGGTCTTGTTGATCGATGACGGCATCGGATGTTTCAGGGGGTCGTCGAGTGGATCAGGAATTCAAGGCGAGTTGGATTGCATGAATCCTCGAAGCTCGGATTCTGTACAAGAATTCATCATTTTCCAGGATTCCCGGAAGAGAATCATCGGGGGATTGATTGAAAACTCCAGACTGAGGAGTGTTTATGTCGATTGCCGGATTCATCGTTCTTTTGCTGGCCGTGTTCTTTCTGGCCTGGAGCAACGGAGCGAACGACAATTTCAAGGGCGTGGCCACCCTGTATGGCAGTGGCACCTGCCGCTTCCGAACGGCCCTGATCGTGGCGACCCTGGCGACCCTGCTCGGCTCGCTGGTGTCGGTGGTGTTTGCCGCCACGCTCGTCAAGGCATTCAGCGGCAAGGGGATCGTGCCGCCCGACCTGATCGATGCAACGTTGCTTACGTCGGTGGGGATCTCCGGGGCCATCACGATCTTCATCGCAACGATACTGGGCATGCCCACTTCGACCACGCATGCATTGACTGGAGCCTTGGTCGGCGCGGCCTTGATGGCCGACCCGTCGGGGGTTGGCTGGCGGACCCTGGCGACCAAATTCGCACAGCCTCTCTTGCTCAGCCCGATTCTTGCGATTCTCTTGACATCGGTCATCTATATCTTTCTTCGACGTCTGCGCCGGGCCACCGGTGTGAAACCTCAGACGTGTATTTGTATCGCGGGTGGAGCCCCGCAGCCTGTCACCGTGACCAACGATGGTTTGGCAATCCTTCAATCGGCACACGCTCCGCCTTTGCAGGTGTCGATCGGTGAAGAGGACCAATGCATCGAGCGTTATGTCGGTCGGGTCATGGGTCTGAATGCCCAATCGATCGTGGACAGCCTGCATTATCTCAGCGGAGCGGCGGTCTGTTTCGCCCGAGCGGTCAATGACACCCCGAAGATCGCGGCGTTGCTGCTCGCCGGCAGCGTGCTTACCTTGCACACCTTGCCCAGCCTTGACACTACGATCAAGCTCTCGCTGGTGGCGATTGCGATGGCGATGGGGGGGCTGTTGCAATCTCGAAAGGTCGCAGAGACGATGAGCAAGCGGATCACGAGCCTCAATACGGGGCAGGGACTCACCGCAAATCTCGTGACGGCATTTCTCGTGCTCGGGGCCTCAAGAATGGGCGTTCCGGTCTCCACCACGCATGTCTCCTGCGGCTCCATCTTCGGGATCGGGGCGGTCAACGGGAATCGACACTGGTCGACGATCGGGAAAATCGCACTGACCTGGGCCACGACCTTGCCATTCGGATTCGTACTCGGCATGATCTGCTATACGATCATTTCGAGTCTGTCCGGGTGATTCGGACTTGTCGTCCGACCCGAACTCAATGTTCAAAGAGATCTTTTTATGACGACACGAGCTACATCGAGCGTGATCCTGTTGTTTGTCTTTCTGGGAGGGTTGGGGCTTGGGGGATGTTCCACCTTCAATCGCGATTGGAATGCGCTGGAACAGCCCCCGGAATTGCCCCCGGAATTGGGCCATGAATCAGCATCTTTACAAACTCCAGATGAGCAACCTGTACAGCCTGATGGTATTGAAGGTCGATGGGAAGGCACCTGGAGCAGTGAAGCCAATGGTCATCATGGAGGGCTCCGCTGCATCATCTCACGAGACGATCAGGAAACGCTGATCGCCCGATATCATGCGACGTATGGGTGGTGCTTCACGTTCGAGTATTCGATGCCGATGGAAGTGGATGAATCGGGCGAGACGATCCGTTTTTCCGCACAAGCCGACCTGGGCTGGCTCGCGGGAGGGCAGTATGAGTACGAAGGCACGATCATTGGCGATGCATTCTCATCCACTTACGAGTGCAAGCGTGATCACGGCATCTTCGAGATGAAGCGCGTTGACTGATACTGTGATCCGGAATCAACTTTGTCGTTACTTGCATTCCATCGTTCAGTTTGAAAGTCTGCATACTTTTCCATGCAAGTCGTGGTGTTCATTGACAATATGATTTCTCAATGTGGATGCCAAGAGAAAAACGATCGAAGCCGTGTATTGAAAACAGTTTAGAGGCCAGTCATGAAGAAGCGTTCAGCCGCTTGATCATGAAAAGCAAGTGATCACAATTAATAAATGCAAGAGAAAAAGAAAAAATGAACGATCGTGACTTGCATGGTGAAAATCCTGCGTAATAGTTACAGTGATCAATAGGAATACGCCAAAGGGACGCGATAACGATCCACTTACCGCAATCATCGCCACACGGCACCACATAGACTTCCGTCCCGAAGGCAAAAAATTTGAATCGATGACGACCTGATCCGTCATGTTCGCGCTGCGCGGTGATCCCATTTCACTCTATCTCTCAGCCGCGCCGAGAAGCATGCGATGACGTGATTCATGGTGTTGTATGCACCTCTCTGAGTAGGCCTATGGCCTATCGACGATGTCCGTGCATCGACTCTGGATCGTGATCATCCAAGCCGCATTCATGTTCACGCACCGCAGCGTAAGGAACACTTCAGGATGTGGTCGTCACAGATGCCTTCTCGAAAATTTATGGACTTGTCTCTCGCCAAGAACGATCGTTCGGGATCGAACGATTTGTGCTGCGCTGACTGCACACCACCGAGCGATGGCGGCGAACTTGGCCTGGCGCCATCTCGTCATGGAATGGGCGGAGCGGCCTTGCGCCGACGCCACGTGATGCCATCACCAAAGAGCGAACGATGGGCCGAGTCGGCATCGCCCGGTGTGTGTTTATCGAACGACTATGGGGGACCAGGATATTGGCCGGGCGTTTCGGTGGGTTGGTTTCCCGGGGTTCTGTTTCCGGGGGTTCTGTTTCCGGGGGCGGGCGTTTCAGGGGCGGAGAGTCGGAGAGAGATGCGTTTTCCAGAGGCGAGAAATTGTGCAGGGGCGATCGAGGATGGAACTCCAAGGACGGAGCGGCGCATCATGAGGGTCGCGGAGGCCCCCGGCCATGCCGGGGTGCCTCCGCCTTTGAAAATACTGGATTGCTTTGACCGCTGGGCGTCGAAATCAGATGCACAGCCAACTTGCACTTGTTAAAAGCGAATGAGAAACATCATGTTCAACCAAAATGTACGACGAAGTCAACTCGTCTTTCGAACGATCGGAGTACTGATCTTGATGCTCGTGTCCACGCGGGCCCAGGCAGGCCATGTCGTCTACGTGGATGATGATGCGCCAGCTGGTGGGGATGGGTCGACCTGGAATACCGCATTTCGATTTCTCCAGGATGCGCTGACAGTAGCTTCAAGCCCGGCCAACGAGGCATTCGAAATTCGGATCGGACAAGGCATCTACCGACCCGATGAAGATGAACTGAATCCGACCGGATCAGGCGATCGCTTTGCGAGTTTTCTTCTCATCAACAATGTTGAGTTAACAGGTGGATACGCCGGACGAGGGCAGCCCGATCCAGATGTACGCAATGTCCAGTTGTACCAGACCGTCTTCAGTGGCGATCTGGATGAGGATGACGGCCCTGATTTTGCCAATAACTCGGAGAACAGCCTCCATGTAGTGGTCGCGTATTTCGTCGATTCAAGTGCGGTTCTCAAGGGCGTGTTTGTCGCCAGCGGCAATGCCAACGGCAGTATCGCCCAGCATGTCTGGGGTGGGGGGATTCTCATATATTATGACAGCTCTCCCATGATTCTTGAGTGCACGTTGATGGCAAATTCGGCCACGAAAGGGGGTGGTATCGAAGTGGATTGGAGATCCAAGCCGCTGATTCAAAGCTGTAATTTCATCGGCAATCGGGTAGTACCGTGGGCGACCGTCATTCCGACGGGGGGAGGTCTGGCCTGCATCAGGTCGGGGACAGATGCGATCATTGTGGATTGCATCTTTCAAGGCAATCATGCAGAAGGCAACGGCGGTGGTGCGTATTGTGGGGGACTGAACGCGCCGCGATTTGTCAACTGTAAGTTCTTCGACAACTCCGCCGTGAACGGTGGCGGGTTGTACTCTGTATTCGACAGCGCACCCACAATTCTAAACGGTCTTTTTGTGGCCAATCATGCATTATCCTATGGCGGTGGAGCCTTATCGAGCTCAAGATCATCGGCGGCTTTCCGTTCATGCAATTTCGTTGCCAACACCGCTGGAATCGACGGGGGCGGAATCGGAACGTTTGCCTCGCAGTACTCGGATGCGAGGAACTGCACGCTTTGGAACAACCTTCCGAATCAGTCGAGTTTAGCGTTGGTCTTTCAATACAGCCTGATCGAAGGTGGGTGGGCTGGTCTCGGATCAAACAACATCGATGCCGATCCGCTGTTCATCGACCCCGATGGGCCGGATGACGACCCGCTGACGTTCGACGACAACGACTATCGCCTGCAAGCCGGTTCGCCATGCATCGATGCCGGTCACAACTGGGGCGTGCCGCTCGATGAAGACGATGCGGATGGCGATGACATCACTCGAGAGTTGATCCCATTTGATTTATCCGGTGATGCCCGAATCGCGGCGGTGGACAACGGGATCGACATCGGTTGTGGGATCCCGGCCATCGTGGATATCGGCGCGTACGAGTATCAGGGGATCGAGGCAGAAATAATCTTCGCCGACACGAATGGCGACAGCGTGATCGGTGTCGAAGACCTGCTGACGGTTCTGGGAGCCTGGGGGCTGAGTGACGACGCTGGCTGCGTGGCCGATTTCAATCTCGATGGCCTTGTCAACGTCGATGACCTGCTGATCGTGCTGGCGAACTGGGATTAATCCAATGAAAGACACCATGTGCTCAATCCAGGTACTTGAAGATCAATTTCGTAAAGGTTGCAAAATGACACGGCAAGTAATTACGTGCTATGCCCTCTTCGTCGTGGGTTGTCTCATGGTCAGCGTTACACCGACTCGTGCCCAATGCGGCGACGACCAACTGTTCTCTCCCGGGTCGGTCGTTTCGTATGGGCAGGCGGTGGCTGCCAGCAACGATGTCCTGGTGGTTGGCGCTCCGGCCGATGACAATGGAAACGGAGCGAGGGCCGGGGCGGCCTACATCTTTCGGCGCACGGGAACGGGTTGGATCGAGGAGGCCAAACTGCTGGCCCTCGATGGTGCCACCCAGGATCAGTTCGGCATTTCAGTCGCCATCGATGGCGACCTGGTGGTGGTCGGGGCCCAAAGTCATGATGCGAACGGTCTTGATGCGGGGGCGATCTATCTCTTTCGCAACAACGGCACAAACTGGATTCAGGAGGCGAAATTACTCGCATCCAACGGGGTGGCGAGCGACCTCTTCGGGGGACTGATCGACGTGAGCGGCAATGTCGTGATCGTGGGGACGAGTCGTCGGGGTGAATTGGGGGTGAACTCCGGCGCGGCCTACATTTATGCCTACGACGGGGCCGACTGGAGCGAGGAGGCCATTCTCCATGCTTCCGATGGCGAAGCCTGGGATCGATTTGGAGGCTCGGTGGCCCTCAAGGGCGATGTCGCGTTCATCGGAGCGTATGGAGACGACGACAACGGTTTGGATGCCGGCGCCGCCTACGTCTTCGTCTACGATGGCTTGAATTGGAATGAGCGGGACAAACTCTTCCCGAACGATGGCGGGCCGGGCATGGGCTTTGGCCGGCGCCTTTCTGCGGAAACTGATCGAGTGCTCGTGTTTGGGGGTGGCGTCGAGAGTGGATACATCTTCGGATTTGATGGATTGGATTGGATACAGGAGACCAAGCTGATTCCGCCGGCGGACTCGAATCTGTTTGGTACGATCTTTTCTGCCGATCTTAAGGGCGACACCGTGGCGGTCGGCTCCTTTCTGGGTGATTTAGTGTACGTGTTTCGCCGTGATGTCGACGAGTGGCCACATCTTGAAACGTTTACCGTCACGTGGATCAACCCCGGCTGGCTGCTTGCAGTGGCCCTTGATGAT
>JAPULD010000136.1 GCA_027295365.1 Planctomycetota bacterium | reverse complement strand
ATGTCGAGAACATCGGCGTCGCCCCCGACATTCACGTCGAAATGATTCCCAAGGAAGTCATCGCGGGTCATGATCCCCAACTCGAACGCGCCGTCGAGGAATGTCTGCGATTGCTTGAGGAGGGCGATTGGCCGACGCTGGTTCCCGAACCGGCTCCCCCAATGCGAAATTGGCGACCCGAGCGGTAACTGATATTTTTCGAGCGAGCATTCATCCGAACGGGCCACGAGGCCCGTTCTTTATCTATTGGAGTGTGATGCTCATCGACTAAAGACGCATGTTTCCATTGCTCAGCAACCTTATGATCATCGGATGCTGTACGAGTTCACCTTCCTCAAGATAGCCAAGGCCGCATTCGTATTCTTCCACGTGGGATTGCAGCCGGGTGGACCAACGTGGCTTCAACTCTGCCAGAAACCGAGACGGGGCCAGCACCGCCACGCGATCGATGCCATTTGTCCTGGCATTGCTCTCAAGCCAATCGGCCACATCCTGGGCAAAACGACGTCGCATGGTTTCGCTTTCGTGCCCGTAAGAACTGTGGGTGTGCCCATTCTTGGCGGCCAAGGGCGAAGGCCGGCCATGCTCATGCTCTTCCCATTTGTTTTCGATCCGGGCCTTGAGTTTGAGTTGATGGCGATGTTCCGGTATTTCTCTGGCGCGAAGCAATCGCCCTTCCCGTTGATTCACGATGCAAATCCAAGAGAGACGCTTGGTCGTCGTCATGGCTGACTCCCTACGGTTTTCAAGTTTTCAACATGCTGTATTTTACCTTCATGGCCATGGAGAATGCGATGAAAAAAAGCTCTGATTGCCAAGGATGGAAATCAGTAATCCCTAACGAAATGCCTTTCTTTCACGATGAGAGTCAGTGTTCAAGCCCTTGAAGCGTACGATCAGATGATCGCTATCGCGGGTCGCTGAGTCAGAAAAAATCCAAGTCGTGATAGAGCACGAATTTACGTCTTCTCAACGCCTCGAAATATTTTCGAAAAAATATTGTATTGCCTGTCGAGGCACATCCACCCTGCTCGTCATTGTGGTGAAGCGGGTCGAATTCCGGCCCCTAACCCCTGGAGTTTTCCTTCATGCGCTACTTGCTCTTGATCTATTCCGACGAATCCGTCTACCCCACAATGTCTGAGGAAGATATGGGGAAACTTATGGCTGAATACGGCGAATTTACCCAGGCCTTGGAAACGTCAGGCGTCATGGTGGGGGCGGATCGTCTTCAGCCCACACATACCGCCACAACTGTTCGCATCCGCGATGGTGAGACCCTGACCACCGATGGTCCTTTTGCCGAAACCAAGGAACAGTTCGGCGGGTATTACACGGTCGATGTCGAAAATCTCGACGATGCGATTGCGTGGGCGGCGAAGATTCCCACCTCAAAATACGGCAGCATCGAAGTCCGTCCCATCTGGGAGGAAAGTGAAAATGCCTGATGACGAGATCGCATGGGGTTTGAATGAACCCATTGAGAACGATGTCTGCATCATTCACTAGGCGATCTGGTCTGCAGTTCAGTTTCGATTGTCTTTCCACTTGATTCAACGCCCTCACTTATTTTTCAAGGGAGCTCTTGTCATGTGCGTACTCAATTTGATTGTCACCAGTGTCGTCACCCTCTCTCTTTCTCTTTCATCCATCGAAAACGCATCGACGTGTTGCGTGGCCCCGGCCGAAACCAAGGTCGTGAAATCCGATGCCTCTATTGCGCTCGGTCGTCTCAAGGCCCTGTCCGGCTCGTGGGTTCAGGTGGATGACGATGGAAACGCCACCGACCAGGTCGTCTTGACCTACCGAGTCACCGCCGGCGGCAGCGCCGTCCTGGAAACGGTATTTCCCGGGGCTGAAATGGAAATGGTCACCCTCTACCATTTGGATGGCGATGACCTGGTGCTCACGCATTACTGCATGCTGGGCAACCAGCCTCACATGAAATCGGAATCGATCACCAAGGACACCATTGTCTTTGTCTGCACGGGTGAGGGGCTGGCCAAGGAAAGCGAGACCCACATGCACCAGGCAACATTCAACTTGTTGAGTCATGATCGCCTGAAGACGGAATGGCTCTTGCACGACAACAGCGAAGTGATCGAAACCGCCGGTTTCGAAGTTGTTCGCCAGAAGAGTTCTCAATAACACATCCCTGTTCAGCCCCCTCGATTGATCGAGGGGGCTGTCTTTTCGTATCATTCACGCATGAACGTTACCCTTCAGGCCGTCGAACATGTGTTCCGCGAGGAGTCGGGGCGCATCCTGGCCACGCTCATCCGCAAGCTAGATGATTTCGATCTGGCCGAAGAGGCGATGCAGGAGGCGATGGCATCGGCCTTGGAGTCATGGCCCGAGGATGGGCTCCCCGAGAACCCGGGGGCGTGGATCAGCACCGTGGCGAAGCACAAGGCGATCGACCGTCTCCGTCGAGAAAAGGTCGGCCGGGCCATCTTCGAGCAGCTTGAGTATGAAACCAAGGCGCAGGGCGATTCGATGATCGCGATGAATCCTTCTCACGAACGCGAACCCGAGGATGATCGGTTGAAGCTGATCTTCACCTGCTGCCATCCGGCCCTCAATCTCGAAGCCCAGGTGGCCCTGACGTTGCGAACGCTGGGTGGGCTGGCCACGGCTCAGATCGCCCGGGCGTTTCTCGTGAACGAACCCACCATGGCCCAGCGACTGGTCAGGGTCAAACGCAAGATCAGGCTGGCCAAGATTCCGTATCGCGTCCCGCCTGATCATCTGCTCCCCGAGCGACTTCCCGCAGTCTTGACGGTGGTGTACCTGATCTTCAACGAGGGGTATTCGACCACTCAAGCTCAGGATGAGGGACGTGATGATCTGTGTGACGAGGCGATTCGACTGGGGCGGATGCTCCTCGCGCTCATGCCTGACGAGCCCGAGGCGATGGGCCTGCTGGCCTTGATGCAGTTGCAGGATTCCAGACGCGAGGCAAGGCTCGATGATCATGGGGATCTTGTATTGCTCGCGGATCAGGATCGATCGCGCTGGGACCGAACCAAGATCGACGAGGGGATCGAACTGGTCGAGCGAGCCTTGCGAATGAGGCGCCTCGGACCCTATCAACTGCAAGCCTCGATCGGGGCGGTGCATGGCGAGGCGGCAATGCCAGATGACACCGACTGGACCCAGATCGTGGGGCTCTACGATGCGCTGTTGCGATATCAACCCACGCCGGTCGTCGCGCTGAACAGGGCGGCGGCCCTGGCGATGGCCCAAGGTCCCGAGCCGGGTCTGGAGGCGATCGACTCGATCGAGCCCCGGGGCGCATTGGATCAGTATCAATACTTCCATAGCGCACGAGCTGACCTGCTCCGTCGTCTGGAGCGGTATGATGAGGCTCTCCATGCCTATCGACGAGCCCTCGAACTCTGTACGACCAAACCCGAAGAGCGATTCCTGCGAAAGCGGATCGAGGAAGTCTCTCGATAAATGGGTCGGGAGTCTTTTTCGAGTGGATTTACGTTTCCGAGCGTGGGTGCCACGGACAGCGCCGCGAAGTGAAACGGAGCGAAGTCGTCCGTGCCGAAGCGTGAACTTTAACACAAGACACGGACGACTCCGCTTCGCTCCGCTGTCCGTGGCACCCTGGATGTTGCTGCTGTTTCTGTGCTTCATGCCGATGACCGGGTGCGCGACGAAACTCTCGCGATTCGAATTCACCGAACTGATCATGGGCGTCGAGGCGAATGTGACGCTGTATGCTCCGGACGAATTGGTCGCTCGCGAGGCCGCCCGGGCGGCATTCGACCGGATGAACGAACTGGATGATGTGCTGAGCGACTATCGCGAAGACAGCGAGGCGATGAGGCTGTGCCAAACACACGATGTGCCGGTCCCGGTCAGTGACGACCTCTACGACACGCTGGAGCGTTCCATAGAGATCTCCGAGAAGACTGGGGGAGCGTTCGACGTCACGCTGGGACCCGTCGTGCAGCTCTGGCGAAAAGCGCGACGAACTGAAATCATACCCGATGCGCGGGAATTGGCCGAGGCGAGAGAGCGAGTCGGGTGGAATCTCATCGAGCTTGATCCGGAAGCGAGAACGGTCACCTTGAGGGCCGAAGGTATGCGTTTGGACTTCGGGGGCATCGGCAAGGGCTATGCCGCTCAGGAGGCAGTGGATACCTTGAGGGCGTTGGGGCTTGTCAGATGTCTGGTCGATCTGGGGGGCGATCTAGTGGCCGGAGAAGGTCCACCAGCTCCGCGAAATATGCCTTCCATTTGGTTCGTTGAGGTTCGCTTTTCGGAGAATACATCAGATTCTTGGGACTTGGCCATGATTGAAGGCGCCGTTGCGACATCAGGGTATCAAACGCAGTATGTAAACATCGATAATGTGCAATACTCGCACATCGTCGATCCGCGTACGGGGTTGGGGTTAACGAATCGAACGTCGGTGATGGTCCGTGCGCCGGACGGCGCGACGGCTGACGCCCTGGCCTCCGCCCTCAGCGTCATGGACCGTGAAAACGCGGCTCAACTCATGAATCGTTTCCCCAATTGTTTGGCAATAGTGGAGGTTGAAACAGATAAAGGAAAATTCAACTATCTCTACAACAATTTAAATTTCCAACCATCTACGGGAAAAAACATTTACGTAATGCCATCCATTCGCAATGCGCGGTGAAGTATTGCCTCTTGCCTTCCCCTAATAATCATCACACCACCGATACGCTTCAATCACCGCCCGCTCGCCTTTCTTGCCGCCCCCGGAATTTCCATGCTCCATGCCCAGCACCCCTTTAAAACCCTTGGCGTGGATATGTTTAAATATGTTTCTGTAGTTGATCTCGCCCGTCGTCGGTTCGTTGCGGCCCGGGTTGTCGCCCATCTGGAAGTACGCGATCTCGTCCCACGCCTTGTCCATGTTGGGGATCAGGTTCCCCTCGGTGATCTGTTGGTGGTAGAGATCATCAAGAATCTTCACCGAGGGTGAATCCACCGCCTTGCAGATCTGATACGCCTGGGGAATCTTCGAGAGGAACATCCCCGGGTGGTCTCGCCACGGATTCAAAGGTTCGAGCACCATGATCAGACCATGGGGCTCGAAGATCTCCGCCCCTCGCTTGAGCATCTCGATGGCGTTGGTGGTCTGGTAGTCCCATTCCAGCCTGGGGTTGAAATCACCCATGACCACGGTCATCCACTTCGCGTTGACGCGTTCGGCGACCTCGACGGAGACTCGCAAATCCTCAAGAAAACTTTCCAGCATTTCGGGGGTGCCATTGACGAAGGACTGTTTGCCGAACGCGGTGCCGAAGTTCGCCACGAAGACGCCCATGGTGATGCCGAGGCGGTCCATGGCCTTGGCGAGGCGTTCCTGTTCCTCGACGGGGCGCCTCGTCATTTCGTTGTCTTCGAGAGCGGTGAAACCCTCATCGGCCATGAACGTGAGTTGGCCCACGAGATCATCGCCCCCATGGTGCTGGAACATGCCGAAATGCGGGGCGTACTTGAGCTTG
>JAPULD010000135.1 GCA_027295365.1 Planctomycetota bacterium | reverse complement strand
GGTATTACTCGAAATCAGGCAATGAAATGGTGTTCGAGTCCGTCTCCTCTCCGCCTGACATCATCAATCGCCTTTATGGAACCGACCATATCAAGGTCTGGCACGATATCCTCGAAGAAGAGGAGGCATTGGCCACCAAGCTTGACGAAGAGGTCGCGCAGGAAGTGGTTGTGCTTGATAGTCGACTGAACAGTAGTGGCAACGGTTTGGGGCCAAATGGTCAGCCGGGACGAAATCGCCCGACCGGACCGCCACGTCGCGCCCCGGGTACCGATCCGGCTTTTCAACCGACTGGCCCTCCCGGGCGTTGACCTTACGTCAATGATCCTGGAGTAAGATTAATGCGGCCAGAGACCCCGGACCAATGACTGGAATCATTCCAAGGGCATCTTTCACGAGGCAATTCGGCATCCCCGAATTCGCCTCGTTTCGTTTTCGTGACATGTCACCCTGGATATCGCTAAGGTTCCCTGATCCTGTGGTTGGCAAATGAACCGAGACCGATAGAATCCACCGCGAAAGCCGAATACGACGTTCATCATTAAGAGGAATTGATCATCACACAGCGTGTCGCCATCGTTACTGGAGCCAGCCGAGGAATTGGAAAGGCCATTGCTCGGAGACTCGCCTCGGACGGCCATCTTGTTGTTCTGGTCGCCAGAACGATCCAGTCTCTCCAAGACGTCCATGAGCTTATTGAAGCGGATGGAGGATCTTCGGAAGTCAAATTATGCGATGTTGGTGATTCGGAAAGTTTCAGCAGCCTGATCGAGGAGATTGCCTCCACGCATGGGCGACTGGATATTCTTGTCAACAATGCTGGCATCACTCGAGATGGGCTGATCCTCCGCATGTCTGATGACGATTTCGACACGGTCTATCGGGTCAATCTGTTCTCGGCCTTTGTTTCCTGCCGAGCGGCCTCGAAGCCCATGATGAGAGGACGTTTCGGGCGAATGATCAATATTGGTTCGGTGACGGGCCAGGTCGGCAATGCGGGACAGTCGAATTATGCCGCCGCGAAGGCCGGATTAGTGGGAATGACCAAATCAATCGCCAAAGAGCTTGGCCCCAAAGGAGTTACGGCGAATGTCATCGCTCCGGGTTACATTGAAACTGACATGACCGAAGCCTTTGGAGACGATCTGAAGACCAACATCGCCAAGACTGTCCCAGCCCGGCGATTCGGAACCCCCGAGGAAATAGCCGCCGTGGTCTCATTTGTGGCTTCTGATGAAGCAAGCTATCTCTCGGGGCAAGTCATCGTCGTTGATGGCGGTTTAACGTGCTGAAACAAGGGCGATGCAAAGTGGGATCAGGCCGAGATTGATTCAGGCCGAATTGCCGCTTATATTGCCGGGCGTCCTCCCGAAGTGGGGGGACAGCGTCAAGAATCAGGAGATACTATCGTGACCGAATCCGAGATCGAAGCCAAGGTGATTGACATCGTGGCCGAGCAAATGGGTGTCGACAAGTCGGAGATTTCCCGCGAAACCAGTTTCGCGAACGATCTGAATGCAGACAGTCTTGATACGGTCGAACTCGTCATGGAATTCGAGGATGAATTTGAAACCTCGATTCCGGATGAGGATGCTGAAAAGATTCAGACTGTCGGGCATGCGATCGAGTTCATCGCCAAGGCCAGCAAGTCCTGAATCACCTCAACACATAGCCTGCTTTCGATCCGAGGATTTCTCGAATCCCTGATCTGGAGCTTCGGCCAGCCCCTTTCAGATTATGTCCATCAACTCAGAACGCAGAGTGGTCGTCACCGGAATCGGTGCGGTGACGAATATCGGTTACGACGTACCGACGTTCTGGCGATCGTTGTGCGAAGGCCGGTCGGGTATCGGACCCGTCACCTGCTTCGAGCAGGACGAGCGGTGGCTGACTCGGATCGCCGGCGAAATCGACGCATCATGGGATCCCTGCAAGTACGTTACAAAACGGGAGATCAAGAAGCTCGATCGAAGCAGCGTACTGGGCCTGTATGCCGCCGAAGAAGCCGCACTCGATAGCGGCATCGACTTCCAGCAGGGCGATCCCTATCGACGGGGCGTTGTCATCGGTTCCGGCGTGGGTGGCATCCAGACCATCGAGGAAGGTGATCGACGAATCGCCAATCACGGCCCCATGAAGGTCAGCCCCTTCACGGTTCCGAAGTTGATGGTCAACGCACTCGCGGGCAACGTGTCGATTCGGTTCAGTCTCAAGGGGGTCAACAACGCCCCGGCCACCGCCTGTGCCACCGGGGCTCACGCGCTGGGCGGCGCGTTCCGCAGCATTGCCCGAGGTGATGCGGAAGTCATCCTCTGCGGCGGAACCGAAGCCGCGGTCTCGCCCCTCTGCATGGCTTCATTCGGCACCATGAAGGCTCTCTCGACCCGCAATGACGAACCGGAAAAGGCGTCACGTCCCTTCGATCGAGACCGAGACGGATTTGTCCTGTCGGAAGGCGCCGCAGTGCTCGTGCTGGAAGAACTTGAGCACGCCAAGTCCCGTGGTGCGGAGATTTACGCAGAGATCCGAGGCTTTGGCTGTACGTGCGACGCCCATCACATTGCCGCGCCTGATCCGCGAGGGATGGGGGCCCAGAAGGCCATGGAGTTCTCGTTGCGGGACGCCGGGATCAATCTTGAGCAGATTGACTACATCAACGCTCACGGCACCTCGACTCCATTGGGAGATGCCGCGGAGGTCGGTGCGGTCAAGAGCTTGTTTGGAGATCATGCCTTCAAGCTTGCAATGTGTTCGACCAAGTCCATGACTGGTCACACGCTCGGCGCCGCGGGTGGCATCGAGTCGATCGCCACCATCCTCTCGGTGAAGAACGACATCATGGTGCCGACCATCAATCTCGAAAATCCCGATGATGGATTCGATCTGGATTTCGTCCCCAACGAAGCGCAAGAACGAAAAGTCGATGTGGCCTTGAACAACTCGTTCGGTTTCGGGGGACACAACGTCAGTCTGTGCTATACCAAGTACACCGGTGATTGATCGCTTCGTTTTCGTTCTTCTTGAAATCAGAAAGGCATGCTGATTCCGAAATGCAGGATGAAGCTGTCGCGTCCCGGATTGTCATCGAAGGTCTGGGCATTGGAGATGTGGTGCCAGCCTGCGGCCAGAAACGCTCGATTGTCATTTCCGATGTCAAAGGTCATGCCCATCGCGGCCTGGGGAGTGAAGTTGAAATCCGACCCCGTCGTGGGCACGTCCTCGGTGAACAGTGCCAAGCCAGCGCCAGCTTCGACATAGGCAGACCAAGTCTCCTGGGTGTAAAAATGCCATCGGAAGAGAAACACGACGTTCGCACCCCACGCATTGTCCCCGACTTGATCGACATACGCTGCGTTGAATTGAGTGACCAGGCTCAGGTCATCGGCGATGAAGTGTTCGAATCCGACGCCGGTCAGAAACGTGTAATTCTCGGATTCATGTGACGAGACT
>JAPULD010000134.1 GCA_027295365.1 Planctomycetota bacterium | reverse complement strand
TAGTACGCCGCATAATCCGCAATCCGCTTTTTCTGACTGTCAGAGAGCTGTGATTCTGTAGTAATAGAGACATCAAGCTGCGGCGGCGGTTGAGCGAGACATGATGTCTCGATCGCGACCATCAGCAGGCAAACCAGAGTTCGTAAAAGATAGGAACAGCGAGCCATCGACGTCCTGTAGATCGGTTGCAATGCCGTCATCTCAGATCCTAACCCAAGTCGAACCTGAGTACGATACGAACGTACCAACGAGGATAATGCGTGTCAACGATCGGATTCCAGCCACACGTGACTGATGGAGCCCAATCGACGTCCCAACTTAACCGAGTTGCCATTCTACTCACTTCCGATTCCTTGTTTCAAGAGGTGGCGATCATGGTCTGATTGGTCGATCACAAGGTGATGGTCCTTACGTCCAGATTATGGCTCTGGATGATGAAAAATGGCTCTTTCTGTCGATTCATCCTCTCACTGGAGGCCTCATGAATCCCCTTCGCTCGGTACTGAAATCTTTGCTCCTGGCGAGCTTATCCGCCCTTGTGACATTCCCGGCCCAGGGATTTCAGGCACTTCAAGAATCTCCACTGACTACGGAAATCAATCGAGCACTCCGATCAATTCTCGAACATGAGCCTCTCACCACGTCCGATATCGAAGCCGCGGTCATTCTCGCCCAGGAGGCCATGAGGCTCAAGCCCGGCAGCGCGGATCAGGCAAGATTACTCTTCAAGGTGGCAATTCTGGCTGATCGACAGGATTTGCGAGACCAGGCTCTCAGAACGACGCTTGAACTTGACCCACAAGATGCCTCTGCTCGACTGACACGTCTTATGGATGCGATCGACCGGTTTCAAACGGTTCCGGAACGGATCAGAGCCTACGAGCAACTCCTTTCTCCCGCCAATCGTACGAGAATGGGATCCGCCATCGCCTCTCGATTGGCTCTGGATCTTGCCTTGCTGCACGAACGAGCAGGGGATCTCGATGGATTCGCCCATTGGCTGGCTGAATCGGGAGTCATTGACCCTTCGAATCGTGAAGCGGCGTCTTTAATGGCAGGGTTCTTTTTCGAGAATCAAGCCGATGATCTCGGTCGAGCCGAACTTCTGGTCAACCTGATCATGGCCGATCCGACCGATCTTTCCGCCCAGGTCGATCTGGCGCAATTGTTGTTGAACGCCGGCGCCTACGAGGCCGCCGATCGTATGTATCGCCTCGTACACCTTGGCATCGAGACCGAGGGGATCTGGCTTGACGACGAGATGCTGGCCGATTTCGCCACCGTGAAATGGGCTCTGGGAAATACGGAGGAGGCGCTTGGACTCATCGAACTCAGACGTCGCGAACTGGATAAGGAGTATCGCGCTCAGATGGCTCAGGAGCAGCCGACGCTGACGCTTTCGGAAATTGAGGCTCTCAATGGCCCTCGGAATATCGTTCTCAGCACCGTCAGGGCTGCGATACTCAGCTTTCGGCTGGATGAGAGTTCCGAAGAGGCGATGCGCAACGTCGATGAGGCTTTTGAATCAAGCCGGTCCCGACTCGAGAATGAGCCGGATTCCGATCTTCCGAGAGCTCGGTTGTATCTTGAGCAGGCTTGGCTCTCGATCTGGCTGGGAGCAGACGTCGAACGTGCCCGACAGTTCCTGACGCAGGCCGATGCCCTGATACCTCTCACCGAGCAGGCCCAGTCCCGTTCCGAAGGCTGGTTCGCCCTGCGCGAGAACCAGATCGAGAAGGCGGTTGAAGCTCTGGCTCCGTTGGTTGATTCGGACCCCATCGCCCGATTGGGGTTGGCCTTGGCCTACGTCGAGCAAAATCGACTTCGAGATGCAGCCCGGCATCTGCTGGGACTCGCCCGTGAACAACCCGGAACGCTACTGGGGGTGTGGTCGGCACAAAGACTGACCGCCATGGTCGGGCAGGAAATCTCGTACACACAATCAGCGACGCAACTGATCGAACTCATCGAATCATTGCCTCATGCTCTTGAACGCTATGCCAGACAACCGACCTCCGCCCTCGGGTTTCGTCTGATTCCTTCCCAGACGAAGTACAAACCACTCGAGCCAATCTATATCGACATCGTAATTACCAATCACGCTTCGATGCCATTGTCGATCGATCGAACCGGGCCCATCCGACCCCAGATCGCTTTTTTCCCCCTCCTCCGTTTTGCCGGCCGGGAACCTGATCAGCAACCCGAACCCTTCGTCGTAGACATCGATCGTGAATTGCGCCTGCTGAATGGTGAATCGCATCGCATACGAATCGATCTGAGGGAATACTCGGTTGGCGACTTTCTCAACGACTCTCCCCTCACCGGGGCGAGTTTCACGATGACCGGAATCATCAACTTCCATGCACAAATGAACGGCGCGTTGGAGACGGGTCTGCTGGGGTCGACCGCTTCCATCTCTTTGCTGCGAATCGATGGAGTCCGCGTAACCGAAGAATGGCTGCGCACCAGCATCGATTCGATCCGCGATGACGATGAGCCGGACCAGCGCAAGCTCGCCTTGCTCAGTCATGTCGTCGCCCGACCCATTCCGAAATCGGTATTCGAGGAGGATACATCGCTCATCGACGAGGCCCGCGCCGCGGCGCTGGCGGCATACTCCCGTCTTCAACCAGATCAGCAAGCCTGGATGCTTGCGGTGATGCCCCGGAGCGAGGTGTTTGAACCACTTCTGAATGCGGCTCGAAAGAGCGATCAGCATCTCGTCAAGCTGGCGTATCTCCTGTTTCAAGTGACCGGGCCCGACGATCCGATGCTCGATGCGGCGATGCGGGGTGATGACGAAACCACCCGAATCATCGCGGAGATGATCCGATCAAATCATGCCCTCGAGGATGAAGCGAACAACGGCCAGCCAGACACTGGCGATGATGGCGACCGGTGAATTCGATGGCTGCTTCCCCTTCTTCTCATTCAGACATCATCAATCAACGTCCATCATGGTTCTCGAATCCATGGTTCAAGCGGATCGGCATCGCGATGGGACTGGCCTTGCTGCTCGGGGCGATTCTGGTGGTCTTTTCAAGCCGTGATCAAGTTGCGCATGCATTGGCCGAGGTGAAACATCCCTCCCCGATGCACCTGCTCGTACTCTTGGGATGCGTGTTGGGCAACATCATCTTCAGTGGACTGCTCTTCAGCCTGCTCATCTCCCGCTATGGGAAGGTTGGCCTATTCGAAATGCAGGCATTGATCGCCTCGGCCACGCTGATCAACTTCCTGCCCTTGCGTCCCGGATTGCTGGGTCGGGTGGCGTATCACAAGACCATCAATGACATCGCCGCCACAGACTCCGCCAAGACGATCATCCAGGCACTGCTTTGCACCATGAGCGTCGCGGCGTACTTTGCACTGGCCTTGATGATCTGCAACATGATGGCCTGGAATCTCTGGATCGGATTGTTGCTGCCCATTCCCATCATCGCCCTCTTGGCCACGCGTCGGGCCTGGCGCATCTACGCCTTGGCCTTTGGCATTCGACATCTTGAGGTTGGTCTGTGGGCGGCGCGATACTGGGCGGCTTTCGGTCTGCTGGGCCTCGAACTCGAGCTCCAGACTGCGCTCGCCCTCGCCTGCATCAGCGTCATCGCCACCATGGTGCCGTTCTTCAGCAATGGACTCGGCTTGCGAGAATGGGCCATCGGCTTGGCCGCGCCATTCCTCACGACGACCATTGCTCACATGCAGATCGGCCTCACGGGTGAACTCGTCAACCGGGCGGCGGAACTGCTGGTGGTCACCCTCGCCGGGCTGATCGGGCTGGCGTATCTCGCGCGACGAAAGTCGCGCCGCCAGAGTTCAAATTAGACCCACGTGAATACACGTGGGCGAGCAGCGATCGAGCGTAGGGCGTGATCAGTTTGTATTGGGACGCTTCTTGTGAATGTCATGCAACCCCCCGGTGTGTTCACCGGGGGCTAATTGACGTCTTTCTCGATGCCCAGGTCCTCGACCGTGAACA
>JAPULD010000133.1 GCA_027295365.1 Planctomycetota bacterium | reverse complement strand
AGATCCGATATCCGAGGATTCCGCCCCTTCACCAGCGCGGATCTCGTCGGGGACGTGACGCACGTCGATGGTGTTCCCTTCATTGAAAATCATCATCTTCTGCACCACGTTGAGCAATTCACGCACATTGCCGGGCCAGTCATACGCGATTAATCGCATCATGGCCGGCTCGGTGATCTTAGGCAGGGGACGGTCCAATTCCGCGGCGTACTTGCCCGCCGCATGATTGACGAGCCGGGGTATGTCTTCCCGGCGTTCGCGCAGGGGAGGCACATTGATCTCGACGCCCTTGATTCTGAAGTAGAGATCCTCGCGAAACAATCCTTCCTCGATTATTTGCTTCAGGTTTCGATGCGTTGCGGTGACGAATCGGACTTTCATCTTGCGTGGTTCGTTCGCCCCGAGCCGGACAATTTCCCCCGTCTCCAACACACGCAGCAGCTTGGCCTGCATGGACAAGGGCATGTCGCCAATCTCATCCAGAAAAAGCGTGCCTCCATTGGCGTATTCAAAGACGCCTTCCCGATCGCGATCCGCCCCGGTAAAGGAGCCTCGCACGTGCCCGAAGAGTTCATCTTCGAGTAGGGTCTCGCTCTGGCCCGCCGCGTTGAAGGTCACGTAACGTTTCTCATGCTGCTTGGAGTGGGTATGGATCGCCTTGGCGATCAACTCCTTGCCAGTGCCAGATTCCCCGACAATCAACACCGGAATGTTGCTGGGGGCGACCTGCTTGATGGTGGCGATGACCTTCCGGATGCTGGGGGATTCGCCAATGATGCCTTCGAAACCATACGCGCCGTCGAGTTGACCCCTGAGGTTGTAATTCTGGTGCCTCAACAGGACGGTTTCCGCGGCCCGGTGAACGAGATTTCGAAAGACTTCCAGATCCAGGGGCTTCTCGATGAAATCGTAAGCCCCCCCCTTCAGAGCCGCTTTGGCCGTAGGTACATCGCCATGAGCCGTGACCATGATCGCCTCGGCATCCGTCTGATGGATTTTGGTCAATTCGAGAACTTTGAGCCCCGACGTTTCGTCCTCCATCACGAGATCGGTCACGATGACGTCGAAGCTGCCATGAATCAGTTCATCCTCGGCCTGAGCAAGGCTGTTGACGATCGTACAGACGTGTCCGGGTCGCCTGAGGGCCTCGGCCATCACCTCAGCGTGTTCCGGCTCGTCATCGACGATCAGCACCTGAGCATGCAATGTATTTTGGGTGGTATCACCAGCCATGGGGCGGATTGTAGCCCCTGGACGGGATTCGGGAGAAAGAGCCGGCAAGACGTCAGTTCGTCGTTCTCCGGGATGATCTGTTTCTGGACTCCGAGACCGTTTGCGAGTCGATAGAATTGATGAGATGAGTACAACGGCCTCCCCCACGACATTAATCCCGGTTGCCGCCACTTCAACGTTGGCCAGCACCAGTCGTTTCACCGGTCTGTCGGTCCATTTCGTCGGAATCGGCGGATGCGGGATGAGCGGCCTGGCCCGAATGCTGCATCAGAGCGATGCGACCTGCACCGGATCTGACTCGGTGCAAAGCGAACTCACCGACGCACTGAGGCAAAATGGCATCCCCATCAGCTACGAACAGTCTGCGGCCCAGTTTCCCGGACAATGCGATATGGTCATCGCGTCGGCTGCCATCAAGCCTGATCATCCCGAACTGCTGGTCGCCCAGGAGCGTGGGATCAACATCGTCACGTATTCCGAAGCGCTGGGCATGTTGCAGATCGACCGAACCGGGATCTGCCTCGCCGGGACGCATGGCAAAAGCACTACTTCTGCCATCCTTTGCCATGCCTTGATGGAAACTGGTCTCGACCCGAGCTTCATCATCGGAGCCACCTGTCACCAGATCGGGGGGGGCAGCCGAGTCGGTTCCATGACCATCGCCAATGGCCCTTGGGCCGGGAAGCCAGGCGTGCTCGTCTGCGAAGCCTGTGAATTCAATCGCTCCTTCCACAATCACCGCCCCACGATCGGGCTGATCAACAACATTGAAGAGGATCACCTCGACATCTACGGTTCCCTGGATGCGATCATCGAGGCGTTTGCGGATTTCGCGAGACTGATTCCCTCCGCTGAGGCCGGGGGACGTTTGCTCATCGCTCACGAAGGGGCTCATCGACGCGAGGTGGCTTCGGGGCTCGCCTGCAAAGTGGAAACATTCGGTTTCAACCCGGAAGCCGATTACCAGGTGACGTACGACGTGTCTTCACGTTGCGTCACCCTGGCCCACGATGGCTCGACGCTCGGTTCGTGGACGATCGTGCTTCCCGGGGCGCACAACGCCATGAATTATGCGGCTGCGGCCATCCTGGCCCATTGGTTCGGGGCCGACTGGCCAACCCTGGCGAAAGCCCTGGAGTCATTCCAAGGCATCGAGCGAAGAACCCAGCGTCTTGGAACCCGCGTCGTCGAAGGAGGAGGCGTCGTCGTCTATGACGATTATGGACATCATCCCACCGAGATCGAAAAGACGCTCAAGGCCCTTCGAGATTTTGAGAAACCCAAGCGTTTGATCTGTGTTTTTCAACCCCATCAACATAGCCGAACGCGATTCCTGCTTGATCAGTTCGCCCAGAGTTTCTCCAGCGCCGACGAAGTGATCGTGCCGCACATCTATTTTGTGCGCGACTCGGAGATGGAAAAGACCAAGGTCAGCGCCCGGGACCTCGTCGATCGTCTGCGCAGCCGCGATATTTCGGCGCGGCATCTCTACCCTTTCGAGGCAATCGTGGATTATCTGGAGGCTGTCTGTCGAGATGGCGATCTCGTGGTCATCATGGGGGCGGGACCGGTCTGGCAGATCGCCAAACAGTTCTATGAAGGCTCCGGATCATGCTGAGATCCAGCGCTTCCACCATGTTCAGCGATCTTGATGTCGAGGTGAAACCCGATGCGCCGATCGGGCCCATGACGTGGTATGGCATCGGGGGCAGCGCCGACCTGTTGGTCAAGCCCTTGACCGTCGACGCGTTGGCCACGCTCGTAAAGCGCGCCGCCCGCAACCAGACGTTATTGCGACTCTATGGCCAGGGCGCAAACCTGCTCGTCAATGACGAAGGCGTGGGCGGCATCGTCCTCTCCCTCGATTCTCCCGTATTTCGGGAGATCTCCTACAACGCCGATGGCGATGTTCACACCATGCGAGTGATGGCGGGCGCTGATCTGGCCAAGACGCTGATGGACACGACCCGAAGAGGGTTGGAGGGGCTTTCCCATCTCGCCGGCATTCCAGCGTCCATCGGCGGGGCGATCCACATGAACGCGGGCGGGAAGTTCGGCAGCATCGGCGATCACGTGAAAACCGTCACTTGCATCACGTCGGCAGGCGAGCTGGTCACGTATCCCGCTGAAGAACTCGAGTTCGGTTATCGCCAGACCAACATTCCCGATCCGTTCATCATCGCGGCGACGTTTCACGTGACGCTGACGGATCCCATCGCCTTGCGTGATCGGGTGAAGGATATTTTCGCGTACAAGAAAAGCACGCAACCCTTGGCTGAACATTCCGCAGGATGCACATTCAAGAACCCGATCGATCCCGAAACGAATGAGCGGGTACCGGCGGGCCGGCTTATCGACGAGGCCGGGCTCAAGGGGTTCAGCATCGGCGGCGCTACCATCAGCACCCATCACGCCAACTTCATCGTGACCGATCCCAGCGCGACCGCCACCGACGTGATGCAACTCCTGACCGAGGTGCAGCAACGCGTCTTCGATCACAAGGGCATCAAGCTCGAACGAGAAGTTGTCATCTGGCAACGCAACAAGGAAGCATAAAGGTATGACGTTCATGAACCAGTCGAGCGAACGGAGTCGAGTGCTGGTACTCATGGGAGGCCCGGGCGAAGAACACGACATCAGCCTGCAAACCGGAGGCGAGATTGCCAGGGCGCTGCGCCAGACCGACGAATACGAAGTGTTTGACGTTGTGATCGACCAGCCCACGCTTGATGAACTGGCCCTTATCATCGAAGCGCATCAAGCCGACGTCGTCTTCCCCGCGTTGCATGGACGTTGGGGCGAAGGTGGTGAATTGCAGGAACTGCTCGAGGAGATCGGGGTCACCTACATCGGCTCTCGCCCCCGACCGGCCATGCTTGCCATGGACAAGATCGCCACGAAGGCAATCCTGTCGGCCGAGCGGATCCCCACCCCTCCTTCGCGCCAGCTCCTTCCCGAGGACGAATGCGATCTCCCCACGCCTCTGGTGCTCAAACCCGTGGATGAAGGCAGCAGCGTCGATATGCGTATCTGCCACACGATCGAGGACGTTCAGCAAGCCCGCAAGGATCTGCATCCGAAACATCATCGGCTGCTGGCCGAGCAATACATCCATGGGCGAGAACTCACGGTCGGAATTCTTGGAGGCGAAGCTCTGCCGATCCTGGAGATCATCCCGGCGGTCGAGTTCTATGACTACGAGGCGAAATACGAGCGCGTGGACACGCAATACATAGTGAACCCCGATCTCCCGGAGGGGATCGCTCAGCAATGCAAGAACAACGCCCTGCTCGCCTATCGCAAGCTTGGCTGTCGGGATCTGGCCCGGGTCGATTTCATGCTCGACCATCGAGGACCATGGATTCTTGAGGTCAATACGATGCCTGGCTTCACCACCCATTCACTGGTCCCGATGGCCGCCCAGAGCCTGGGGCGTGACATGCCTCAGATCTGCGCCGAACTGGTGGAGACGGCTCTCGCCCGTGCGGACATCTCCCCTTCGCCCATGCATCCCGCTTCACCCTGATTTTACTCAAGCGGGCACCCACACTCACGCCGATGGTGGAATGACCACCGAGACATCGGTGCGCGGAATTTGCGCGATGACAACAGGGTAAGAAGAAGACATGGCTTCGCGATCAAAGAAGAAGAAAAACAAGACCTCCTTGCGTGATCGATTGACGGATTCTCTGGCCTCGATCAACTGGCCTGACCCGAAACAGTCATTGCGCTTCGGCACCTGGGTCGTCGGCGTGGGTGGCCTCGTCGCCTCGTGGATCCTGGGCGTGCCAAAGCTCCAGGCGTATGTCGCGCAGCATCAGCCGGTCCAGGAACTGGAAGTGCGTTTTACGAACCCCCCCGTCTGGATGAATGGCGATCTCGAAGCTTGGCTGGTGTTGACGGTCCACCAACAACTCATTTCGGATCCGCAAGACCGCGGAACCCTGACCAACGCCAGACATGCGCTGCTCGAAACAGGATGCTTCGACGACGTTCTGCAGGTTCGACGAACCGCCCTCAACGAAATCGAGGTCGATGCGGTCTTCATGCAGCCCTTCGCGGTGGTCGTGGATCAGCAGGGCGAGCATCTGGTCGATCCGAGGGGACGCCTGCTTCCCGCGGGCTATCGCATCGGTCCTTCCAGCCATTTCATTCGCATCATCGGCACGGCGTTCCAGAGGCCGACGAATGCAGGCGAATCCTGGCGGGGGGCGGATCTCTCTTCGGCCCTGCACATCATCCGAATGATCGACGACCATACGTGGTGGCGACAGATCAAAACGCTGAACGTCCAGAACATCGAGATGATCACGATGTCGACTCGACATGGCTGCCGCATCATCTGGGGCGGCGCCCCGGGCGAAGAAGCCATCGGGGAAGTGACGGCCGAGCAAAAGATCGGACGGCTGACCTACATCGACAAGAACTACGGTCGTATCGACGTGGATTGCCCCAACGAACTCGACATCACCGACCCGAAAGTGGTCACGGCTCGATGATCCCTTAATAACTCGCTCCCGGGCTCGTTCGCCTACCATGCTTGCATGATGGACGAGCCTCCGCAGCCATTGGAACTGCCCCGCGGACTGATCTTCATTTCCGCCTTGTGGTTGATCGGCACCTGGATCATCGCCATGGGCGTCAGTACACCCGTGCAGACGTCTTCCGCCAGCTACACCCCCAGCTTTCGCCTCATGTTGTTGTGCATCGTCATCGGGCTGATGATCGGATGGCCACTCTTGCGTCTCAGCCAAGCCGCTCATCCTTATCCGATCAAGGCAACCCTGCTCGACCTCTCGGTCCTGATCTCCATGATTCAGGTCATCCTCTGGCCCTTGAGGCTTATCACCCCCTGGTCGATCCAGCGAACCGCAGCCATTGACGCCACAATCTGCGCCTGGCTGCTACTCGCGGGGGCGGTCGTGGCCTCGGCCATCGGGACGAACCGGAAGGGGCCGCGAAACCTTGCCATGCTGACCTGCATTGCGATGTGCCTGCTGGGACCCGCCTTGGCGACGATGGGCATTCAGTTCAGTTTTCTTGATGCAGAATTGATCGAGTTGAGCCCCTTGATGGCGGTTCACACGCTCACCGAAGGAGCTGGTGCGCATCCCCTAGCTCAGGAATGGCAATGGATCGGGCTGTTGGGTTTCGCCGCGATCAGTGTCTGGATCGTGCTCGGTTCCATCACGGTATGGAAAATCCGCCCTGCCCTTTCGGGACTACGAAGCTAGAGAGGCCAATGCGCCGAGGTCGGCCACCGGAGAATCCCCATCCATGACGCAAAGCCTCCTGACCGCGCTTGTATTCATCGTCGAATTCATGGTCAGGCTCGGGCTGGTGGGCTATCTGCTGATCCGACAACACAAGACGCCATCATCGAGAGCCGCATGGGTCGTGGTCATTCTTGCGGTCCCGTTTGGCGGATCTCTTTTGTATCTGCTCGTGGGCGAAGTGAAGCTGGGATCCCGCCGCCTCTTGAAGTACGGCAAGGTCAACGAACTGATCGACGCGGACCTCTCGAAACGGAAACCGCCCCCCTTTCAAAGCGAGTTGACCATCCCGAAGGAATTCATGCAGATGGCCCACCTCGCCGAACTGACCGGCGAGAATCCTCCCTGGTGCGGCAACAGCCTCAAACTCCTTAGCGACACAGACATTTTCATCCAATCCCTGGTCGAGGACATCGACGCATCAACTCGTCATTGCCATCTCTTGTCGTACATCTATCTCACGGATCACAGTTCGACGCGTCTCGCCGAGGCGATGATCCGAGCCGTGAAGAGAGGCGTGAAATGCCGGGTCTTGGTGGACTCCGTGGGTTCGTCGATGTTTCTCAAATCATCCTTGCGAAAGCGCATGTCTGAATCGGGCGTGCAAGTGGTGGAGGCTCTGCCGGCCAATGCGTTGCGAATGCTCCTGGCTCGCATCGACCTGCGCAACCACCGCAAGATCGTCATCATCGACGACCACATCGGTTATATGGGCAGCCACAACATTGCCGATGCCGAGTTTGCGGTGAAGCCCAGGTTCGCGCCGTGGGTGGACATCATGGTGCGGGTCAGGGGGCCGGTCGTCTTCGATCTTCAGACCCTGTTCGTCCAGGATTGGTTCATCGACACGCAGGAGTATCTCGAAGAGGCGATGCGAGCCGAACGTATCCGACATCCGGACAATGTCATGGCCCAGATCATCGGCACCGGCCCAACCAACTATGCCGAGGCAATGCGTCAGTTCATGATCGCGTCCTTCAACCTGGGGCGGGAGGAACTGATCATGACGACGCCCTACTTCGTACCCGATGACGCAACCGCGACGGCCCTCCGCACCTCGGCCCGGCGCGGGGTCGAGACCACCCTGAGCCGCCCGGCCCGCAACGAGTCGCCCCTGGTGGCGGCGGCCAGCCGGAGTCAGTACGAAAGCCTTCTTGAAGCGGGCGTCCAAATCTGTGAATACGAGAAAGGACTGCTCCATGCCAAGACCCTGACCATTGATCGCCGCTTGGCGCTGATCAGCAGCGCCAACCTCGATCGAAGAAGCTTCGAACTGAATTTTGAGGTGAGCATGGTCGTCTACGACTCGGATTTCGCCAGCCAGGTTCGTTTTCTCCAGAAATCCTACCTCAACGACAGCCGTAAAATCCGGGTCGATCATTGGCAAAACCAGGGGTGGTCATCTCGACTCTGGCAGAATGCAATCGGGATCTTCAGTCCCTTGCTGTGAATCCATGAAATCGGGGTCCATGGGAATTCCTCCCGCCTGCTTCACCGATTGTGGTATTCTTTCGGTTTCCACTTGGTCCACGAAAAAAGGGCGGCGAAAAGGAACAATGACCACGACACCTGACGATTCACCTCTGAAACAGGAGACGATGCAGAAATTCTCATCGCTCGTGGAGAGTATCGGCATCAAGCGATTCTCCGGATCGCTGGGCGTCAGCACCCGCCAGGTCAACAGGATTCTTTCGGGCGCACAACCCAATCCCGTGGAACGAATGATCCGATCGTTGCAAAGTTCGACCCCCGAGTCGGGTGATCAGGTCCTTGACTACATCTGCCAGGAAATGGGAGGCCATTTCGTCCGCCACGAGGGCGTCGATGATGCGGCGGTCAACGCGGTCAAGGAATGTGCCGAAGCCATCGCGGCCATCAGCGATGGACACATCTCCGATCTGGACATCCGTGAGATTCGCGAGGCGATCAGCGCGCTGTCCAGTCTCATCACTTCGATCCGACTCCAACAGGATCCGGGCGAGTGAACCCGACGCGTGAGTTGAAGGCTCCCCACGAAGACCAAATCGAAGCGTGTGTCCAGCAAGGCGATTGCCTTGATCGGCTCGCCCGGATCAAGGATCACAGCGTCGACCTCGTCTATCTCGATCCTCCCTTCAACACGGGGCGTACGCAAGCGACCACCGAGGCGTCCTACGAGGATCAGTGGCCCGACCTGAATGCCTATCTGGAATTCATGAACCCGAGGCTGGAGGCCATCGTCAGGGTTCTCGACGACCGGGGCATCCTCCTCCTGCATTGTGACTGGCGCACCTGTCATCATTTCAGGCATCGCTTGGACTCGTTGATGGGACCCGAAAACTTCGTGAACCATCTCATCTGGATGTATGGGCTGGGCGGTTCATCACCAAGGCGTTTCGCACGAAAACACGACGACATCCTCTTTTATGCAAAGGGGCGAGACTACTTCTTCGAGCCGCCCATGGTTCCCGCCACGAGCAATCGCATGAAGGGGCAGATGAAGAAGGCGACCGACGTGATCGACATTCCGGCCATCGATGTGATCGACGTCCCGGCCATCAACAACATGGCCCAAGAGCGCGTCGGTTACCCGACGCAAAAACCGCTGGCCCTGCTGGAGATGCTGGTGGGCGCATGTTGCCCGGTCGAAGGACTCGTGCTCGATCCCTTCTGTGGCAGCGGCACGACGCTGGTGGCGGCTCATCGACTCAACCGACGCTTCCTCGGCATTGATCGCAACGAGCAGGCGGTTCGCCTGGCCCGAAGGCGATTGAAAGAAACCGCCGTTTCCACGAATCGAGATTCGAGGAAACGGCGGTCCGTGCGTTCGTCATCATGATCCGAACGGAACAGTTTCGTTCACATGTCAATCGCGCTGGCCGTGATACTCCTTGACGCGCTGCATGAGGTGATGAACCATCGCTCGAAGCTCCGCCATCTCGGCCTTCAGGGCCTCGACTTCATTGGCGATGCGGGGATCGTTCGATCCGCCCCGCGTTCGGCGTTGCGGGGCCGCGGCTTGCGCCTGCTCCATCAGCTTCTTGGCCTCAAGGTGCAGCTTCTTGGCATGCTCGTGCATCCCGGCCGCGTTCAGGTTTTCCGCCGCCTTCTTCATGTGCTCGATCCGGCCATGCAATGCCTCGGGCGAATCGGCAAGCGGGGCGGCATGCGGCACGCCACGAGGATCGGGGGCATCCGGTGCGTGCGGAGGAGGACCGAAATGGACTCGTCCCGGTCCGGCGCTTCGTAATCGAGGGGCGTCGGGCCGCGGCACTCGTTTCACGCGAGGTGCATCGGCACGTCCTGTACGGGTGCGAGAACGCGGGGCAGCGGGAGGTGCGACATCGCCGCGATGGACGCGGCCTCGGCGTTCACCTTCGGCAAAGGCCCGTTTGGCATGTTCAATCAATTTTTTCGCCTCGGCATGGACCTCTTCCGCTTCATCATGACGCCCATGCAATTGAAGTTCTTTGGCCTTCTGAATCATCTGCTCGACTTTTCGTCGCGCTTCGAATTCTCTGACCCGTCGAACATCACGATCGGCACGAGGGGCGCGGACTTCGCGTTCGGCCCATCGACCTTCGGCGCGAGGGGCACGGTCTTCGCGTTCAACCCATCGACTTTCGGCACGAGGGGCGCGGTCTTCGCGTTCGACCCATCGACCTTCGGCACGAGGGGCGCGGTCTTCGCGTTCGACCCATCGACTTTCGGCACGAGGGGCGCGGTCTTCGCGTTCGACCCATCGACCTTCGGCGCGAGGGGCGCGGTCTTCGCGTTCGACCCATCGACTTTCGGCACGAGGGGCGCGGTCTTCACCATCTTCCCATCGACTCCTGGCGCCTTGGTATTGTTTCCGGGCTTCCTGTATTCGCTTGTGAATCTCTTGGGCGCGTTCGTGTTGGCCATCCGCGGCCAACGCCTTGGCCTTGGCGGCCATCGCTTCAAATTCGCTGCGAGTTCGATATTCCGCATCCACCCGTGCATCACTGCGAACGTGAGCGTCATCACTCCTCAGTGCGCGTACATGCTCTCGAATGACCTTGGCTTCGTCCGATTGGCCATCCTGGGCCAGATCACGAGCCTTGTGAACCAGGGCCTCGAGTTTCCGACGCACCGCGGTCTCGCGTACGACTTTACGATCGACTTCGACACGTCGGTCGGCACCGACCCGACGACCTTGAGCGATCCTCTTCTTCGCCACCTGGATTCGCTCTCGGATCACCTGAGCTTCCTTGAGGTGTCCCTTCTCCTGCAGAGCTTCGGCCTTCTTGGCCGCGGCCACCAATTCGGCTCGAACCATCTCAATACGTCGATCAGCTGCGGGGGCATCCGCCACGCTTACGGCACGTGAACGCTGCTCTCGCCATTGAGCCTTCTTCTTCATGGCCTCGATTTGCGCCTTGATTTCCTGCCCCTGGGCCTTGATCAAGTCCTTCTCATAGCTGGTCTCGGCTTCGTGGTAGGCGGCCTTCAGAGCTTCCAGTTTGGCTTGCATCGCCTTGTATTTTTTATACAGCGCCTTTTTCTTCGCCTCGTCCTGATCGACCGAGGATGTGGCCGAGACGAGACCGGCCTCCGGCGTTGGGGCGGGGCCCAGGGCGATCATGCCTCCCAGGCCGGCGCTCAGGGCCAGAGCCGTGATGGTGTTGCGAATCATGTCGTTCTCCTCGCATGGATCATGCGTCGTTGGTCCTTACCGTTTCTGAACGGGTTGGGGAGGGTTTGAGTATTGCGTTTCAAGAGCCTGCACGAGTCGTTGACGACGGGCGCGAATCGAACTCACGCTCCGCTCGAATTCGTTGATCAAGGGCTGTAATTCCTCTTCCAGAGGCGTCCCTTGGATGGATTGAAACAATTGAGCGACTTCGCGCTCAAGTAAATTCAGTTCAACATCCAGTGCCTCGAGCGGATCCACCTTCTCCTGAGTCGGCACCGGCATTACAAACCCCATCGGATCGGCCACGAGTGGAAACTCGGCGAATAATGGCAGCGCCTCATCCACCGAGGTGGCGTCATGCGACCCGCCTGCTTCATTGACCGCCTGCACGCCCGGGGCCAGCACCGCCATCGCCCCCATCCCGAAGGCCAGCCCCACCTTGATGATATTTTGCCGTTGTGAATCGAACAAGGGCGGCTCTTCGTAGAGCAGTCGCCCGACTCGGCGGCTCAGGGTCGATTGGTGTACCGACATCCCAGAAACAAGACGAGTCCCGTTCTCCCGTCTGGCCTGGATCATCCAGCTGGCCACCTCGGTCAGGCATCGCGCCAGGGGCAACGCATCGTCGCATTGCTTGGCGGCCCATGCGTCGCACTGATATTCCGCAATCTCCCGCAGTTGCTTGCGGACGACGAAATTGAGAGGCTGAATAAACAGCAACGTGGTCAGCGCTTGCGCAATCAACACCCACAGTGGATCATGTCGCACGAGGTGCGCCAATTCATGGGCGAGCATGCTTTCCAGTTCCGGATCGCTCAACGATTCCAATGCCTGGATCGGCAGGCAGATTTCCTTGCGAAACACACCCATCGCCACGGGGGTGGTCAATCGATCGGAACTCGTCAATAAAACCCTCGGGCCGGCTCCCGATCGTTCGAGAAGCCCTTTGAATATGTTGATCGTCCGAGGATCATCGATATGACGTCTGCCGCGCAGGGCATATCGAAGTTGCCTGATGCTGAGCCCAAGCAGAAGTATCGAAACCATGATCATCAACGACATGGCCCAGGGACCGGTCGCGAGGATCTTTCTGAGCACCATCGCAATGCTGTCTTGCCACAAGCTCGTCGCCTTGCGGCGTTGGACTTCATCCGGAATCCCATGCAGATTCGCGGCTATGTTTTGCATGAGGCCTGAGTCCACCCCCGCGTGCTCTGCTCCAGGAACGTATTCCTGTCCGAGCTCTGAATTCAACTCTGGTGGAGAATCATCAACCG
>JAPULD010000132.1 GCA_027295365.1 Planctomycetota bacterium | reverse complement strand
CCGGCTGGTACACAAAGACACTGAATACCGCTCAACGACTGAGTCATCTGGAGAATTTGCTATGAGAAATCCATCTCCACAAGTTGAACACGTCAATTATCAAACTTCCACAAGGGTTGGGGATCGGATTATCGCAATTTTCCATGAGGGCGACAGGCCCAGCCTCCGCGTGTTGTTTACACTCCACTCATCATGTCAAACTACGCAATCAACATTCAAGGTGTGAACAAGAGCTTCGGGGCCACCCACGCGGTACGCGACCTCGATCTTCAGGTTCCCACCGGTAGCCTGTGCGGCTTTCTGGGTCCCAACGGGGCCGGCAAATCCACCACTATCCGCATGATCATGTCGATCTTCTATCCTGATTCGGGAAGCATCAACGTACTCGGATCATCGGCATTGTCCAATAAGGATAAAATCGGATACCTCCCCGAAGAGCGAGGCGTCTACCGCAAGATGAAGGTGGGTGAATTCCTCACCTACATGGCCCAGCTCAAGGGGGTTCCCAAAGCTGGCCTGAAACGCAAAATCGAAGATTGGATAGAAAAGATCGAACTCCCGGGAGCCATGCTCAAGAAGTGCGAGGAACTCTCCAAAGGCATGCAGCAGAAAGTTCAGTTTTTGGCCTCGATCATCCACGACCCCGACCTGATCATCTTGGATGAACCCTTCTCGGGACTCGACCCGGTGAACGCCGAACTCATTAATCACCTCGTGCAGGAGATGCATGACAATGGCAAGACGATTATCTTCTCCACGCACATCCTGCATCAGGCCGAACAACTCTGTGATCGAATTTTCCTGATCAACAAAGGCGTGAAGCTGCTCGACGCCACGATGGATGAAATACACGAGCAATTCAATCCGCGAACGTTGGTGGTCGAACCGATGAATGGCCAGGCCGACTTCGAATCGATCCCGGGCGTGCAAGCGGTTCGCCGCATGCCTGATTCACCAGCTTTCGAAATCGAACTTCAAGATGAAGCCGATCACCAAGCCGTCATGCAACGCATTCTCGACTCGGGACCCATGCACAGCGTCGCGAAGCGTCGCCTGACGCTGGATGAAGTTTTCGTGCATCAGGTGAAGGCAGACGCCGGGGTGGATGCGGCCGAGCTGGCCCGAGAGGAACTCAGCCATGTCTAAGGCAATGATCATCGCGTTTCGTGAATTCAGGGAAACCGTGATGAGGCCGATCTTCCTCCTCGCGGTGTTCGGCATGCCGGTCGTCATCATCGGCATCATGGCCCTAGCGATCTACGTCATGGCGACCAACGAACAACCTGTCTTGAAGGGGATTATCGCCGTTGTTGATTCTTCGGGCGAAGTCGCGCCGGCCGCAACAATGGAATTCGACGCCGAACGCATTCGGAGTGCTGAAGAACAGCAAGTAAAGGATCAGCTTGACGAAACGATTGAGAGCATGGAATCGGGCAATATGCCAGCCATTTCCACACAACAACCCAATCAAACGGCGATGCGTGGTCTCGTTGAAATCACCATTGAGGACGTTCGAACGGTCACCGATGAAGAATTCGAATCCCTCAAGGAGCGCATCCGAAACGAAGACGATGAATTGCTTGCGGTGGTCGAAATCAATCCCGATTTGCTCGTGCAACCCGACCCCGACACGCCTCGAAAAGATCGTCTTCGATTTGATCTGTTCGTGGGCGAAAACGTCGACAGCGATCACATCGACATTATTGAAAGACAACTTGGCAAAGCGATTGTCAGGGTAAGGGCCGAACGTGCCGGCTACGAGCCTGAACAAATGGTGGCCATGATGCGAGCCCCACGCTCCAATACCTCGCGAACCCTCAAGGAAGGTGGCGACGCCGAGGAATCGGGAGGCATGCGTCAACTGAAGAAGATGATCCCCATGGTCTTCATGATGCTGATCTGGATCGGCGTCATGACCAGTGCTCAACACCTGATGATGACAACGATCGAGGAAAAATCGAATCGCGTCATGGAAGTCCTGCTCAGTGCGGTCAGCCCTTTCCAACTCATGACGGGCAAGATTCTGGGGCAGGGTGCCGTCGGTCTGCTCATCGTGACGATCTATTCCTCGGTCGCGATCGTCGGTCTCATTATCTCTGCAAATATGGGCCTCATCGATCCCATGGATCTGGTGTACCTGGTCGTGTTTTACCTCATGGCCTACTTCATGATCGCGTCGATGATGGCGGCGGTCGGTTCCGCGGTCAGCGACATTCGCGAAGCGAACACGCTGGTGACCCCCGTCATGCTGGTCCTCATGATCCCGCTCATGTTGTGGATGCCCATCATCGAAGCACCCAACGGAAATGTCGCCACCATCTGCAGCTTCGTTCCGCCTGCGATCCCCTTCGCCATGATCCTTCGTCTGGCCGCGGAGGAACCGATCCCCACCTGGCAGATTCCCGTCTCAATTGCCTGGGGCTACATCTGTGTGTTTGGAATGATCTGGGGCGCGGGCAAGATCTTCCGCGTCGGTGTCCTCATGTACGGCAAGCCCCCCTCACCCATCGAACTGATCAAGTGGCTGCGGTATTCGTAGCTTGAGGTTAGTGACGGGTGACAGGTAGCGGTGAAGGGTGCCACGAACAGCGAAACGGAGTGAAGTCATCCGTCCCGTCGGGTGCGACCGATTCGCCTCGCATGGCTCACAATCCATGGCTCACTTGAAACGCACCATGTTCAAGCCAAACTGAGTGACCGGGTGGGTTGTTTCGTTCAGCCTGTCTTTGGGAGATCCAAGCTTCTTCCAGGCGATCTCCACAGCCGGGTCCTCCTCATGCATCCCCCTGGTGGCATATGGTGACATCATCGTTTTTCGAATTGTTATTGCAGACAATCATCGTGCGTTTCATTGCATACTTGCCTAGGACGAGGGTATCCTGCCCACAACCTACTTGCGGAGTGAAACCGGCACCATGATGCAAATCACCTCTGACGCCCTTCAATTTGAATTGACGATCCTTGGCCTGCCTCCCACCGAGGCGACGCTGATGGCTCAAGCCGTCAACGATGGCCGGGATTCGGGAGATTTGGAATTCGCCTGGCGGAACGTGATCGAGATGCATCTGAGGCCCGACATTCCCTTTGAAGTGCACAAACGAGCTCATTCGGCTCTCTTTTCGACGTGGGACGAATCTCAACGACCGATTCCGGTCTGGATTCCCGATCCTGAAGCCATGAAGAAGACGAATCTCGCATCGCTCATGAGTGATGAGGAGCTTGACTCCTACGAGGAACTGTTCCAATGGTCCATCGAGGATCGAATCGGATTCTGGGGCGAGATGATCGATCGGCTGGGCATCCGATTCAAGCAGAAGCCCCAGCGGATCATTGCCGACGATGCAAACGTTGAGACGCCCTTCTGGCTCCCGGGGGCGACACTGAACATCGCGGATTCGTGTTTCAACGCCGAACCTGACTCGCCGGCAATCGTGTACGCCAATGAAAATGGCGAATTGAAGACGATGAGCCTGATCGAGCTCGACAGCCTCACAAATCGTGTGGCCAACGGACTCGTGGCCTGGGGATTGAAGCCTGGCGACGCCATCGCAATCGACCTGATGATGACGAGCGAAGCCGTGGCGATCTATCTTGGCATCGTAAGGGCGGGCTGCGTGGCCGTTTCCATCGCCGACAGCTTCGCCCCGGCCGAGATCGCCACCCGCCTGCAGATCGCCAAAGCCAAGGCGATCTTCACCCAGGATTACATCATTCGAGGGGGCAAGCAGTTGCCCTTGTATGAAAAGGTCATCGACGCCAACGCACCAAAGGCGATCGTCCTCCAATCGGGTGAGTCACTGGATCTTGAGCTGCGACAGGGCGATCTGGCCTGGGAATCGTTCTTGAGCGACAAGGAGGACTTCAGATCCGTCGCCTGCGCCCCGGATGAGTACAGCAATATTCTCTTTTCATCAGGAACGACTGGCGACCCGAAAGCCATTCCCTGGACCCACACCTCCCCCATCAAGTGCGCCGCGGATGGGTGGCTGCATCAGGACATCCGGCCCGGTGAGATCGTCGCCTGGCC
>JAPULD010000131.1 GCA_027295365.1 Planctomycetota bacterium | reverse complement strand
TCGCTTTTGCCGAAGCGTTGGATTTTGGAGCCGTGGCCATGTAGATCGCCGCCTGGGACAGGGTGAGTTGACATTCAGGCATGCCGATCCGTTCGGCCAATTGCCACGCCGCATTGGCGATCAGGATGGCCTGGGGATCGGCAATTCCAATGTCTTCGCTGGCGAGTATCGCGATTCTCCTGGCGATGTAACGAGGATCCTCGCCAGCTTGCAACATGCGGGCCAGCCAATAGACCGCGGCGTCGGGGTCCGAGCCCCGCATGGACTTGATGAAGGCGCTGATGATGTCGTAGTGCTCATCCCCCGTGCCGTCGTAGACGAGAGCCTTGGCCTGGATCGATTCCTGTGCCGTATTGAGATCGATTCTGATCATTCCCGAAGAGGTCCGTCCCTGGCTTTGCACCGCCAATTCAAGTGCATTCAGAGCTCTGCGGGCATCGCCATCGCTGATTCTCGCCCAATGCGCGAGCGCATCGTCCTCGATCTGCAGATCAAAATCGCCATAGCCACGTTTGTCGGAGATCGTGTTTCGGATCAAAGTGATGATGTGGTCTTCGCTCAGCGACTCGAACTGAAACAACGTCGATCGGCTGACCAATGCGCTGTTGACGGAGAAGTAGGGGTTTTCCGTCGTGGCCCCGATCAGCGTGATGAGGCCGGTCTCGACATCCTCCAAGAGCACATCTTGCTGGTTGCGCGCGAAGCGATGGATCTCGTCGAGAAAGAGGATCGTGCGCACTTCATCGGATTCAAGTCGGCGGGCCGCCTCGCTCAGGATGGCCCTGATATCCTTCACGCCCACCATGGCGGCATTGGTGCTGACGAAATGACGTCCGGTATAGTTGGCGATGACCGAGGCCAGCGTGGTCTTGCCGGTCCCGGGAGGACCCCAGAACAGCACTGATGTCAGGCGATCCGCATCGAGCATTCGCCTGAGCAGCTTACCTTCACCCAGGAAATGTTCCTGGCCCACGAATTCGCCCAGGGTTCGGGGCCGCATTCGCACGGCCATGGGTTGGACGGCTTTTCGGCGTTTTTCACGCTGATCGGCCCAAAGGTCATTCATGAACTCATTCTAGATGGTTTACGCCTCGAAAAGGCCCCAAAATGCTTCTTATCCGGACCTCCTGAGAAATTGTATTACGTCGATGACTTCCCGAGATTGCGTTGAGTGGGGATAATGACCGATCTGAGAACAGGAACGTCTCGTATCGATCCAGTCTTCAATGAGGATTCTCTATGTGCGGCATCGTCGCCTACATCGGAAGTCGGCAAGCCAAGTCCATCCTGATCGAGGGACTCAAGCGACTCGAATATCGGGGCTATGACTCCGCCGGGATCGCCTTGATCAACGACAAGCTCCAATGCGCCAAGTCCGCGGGCCGGGTTCGGGTCCTGGAAGACCTGATCGACCAGCAGGACAATCTACACGGCACATTGGGCATCGCCCACACGCGATGGGCCACCCATGGCGAACCTTCCGATCGGAATGCACATCCCCATACCGATGACATCAAGCAAGGGCATGGGATTGCCCTCATCCACAATGGCATCATCGAAAACTACGTGTCGCTCAAGAAGTATCTTCTTGAGCGAGGCCACGAATTCAATTCTGAAACCGACACCGAGGTGCTCACCCATCTGATCGGCGAGCTTTACGATGGTGATCTTGAAGCCGCGGTGCAGGCGGCTCTTCGGGAAGTCACCGGGGCGTACGCGATTGCCGTCATCTGCGAGAAGGAACCCGACACCCTGGTGGTGGCCCGAAAGGGATCACCCCTCATGGTGGGGGTGGGCAAGGATGAATACATCGTCGCTTCGGATTCCTCCGCCATCGTCGCCCACACGACGCAAGCCTTCACGCTTGATGATTACACGGTCGCGAAACTGACCCGGAATTCCTTCCGCACCACGACCGTCGACAACGTTCCCATCACGCCTCAGATTCGCGAACTGGAATTCGGACTTGAACAGATTGAACTGGGCGCGTTCGAGCACTACATGCTCAAGGAGATCAGCGAGCAACCCAACGCACTTCGAATGTGCCTGAAGGGGCGTATCGATTCCCGCGAGGGACAGGTCGTCCTGGGGGGCATCGCCGACTACGCCCGCGAGCTGGTTCGCGCGCGACGCATCGTCTTCCTGGGCCAGGGAACAGCCCTTCACGCCGCGATGGTGGGTGAATACCTCATGGAGGAACTCGCGAGGATCTCCACCGAGGTCGAGTTCGCCAGCGAATTTCGATATCGAAACCCGATCGTCGAGGAAGGCACTGTCGTCATCGCCATCAGCCAGTCGGGCGAAACCGCCGACACGTTGGCGGCATTGCACGAGGCCAAGCAAAGGGGGGCGCTCTCACTGGGGGCGGTCAATGTCGTGGGATCCACGATCGCCCGGGAGACCGACACGGGGGTCTACCTGCGGGTGGGGCCCGAGATTGGCGTTGCCTCGACCAAGGCGTTTCTAGGTCACGTGGCGGTCTGCACGCTGATCGCCTTATTCATCGGTCGTCGACGCAACCTCTCGCGGGATTACGTCTCGCAGTTGTTGGCTCAGCTTGAGGCGTTGCCCGATCAAATCGAAATTGCCGTGGCCTTGAGTGAAGAGATTCGGGAAGTCACGAAGAAGTACATCGACCGGGAGAATTGGTTGTTCCTGGGACGAGGCCACAACTATCCCGTGGCGTTGGAAGGGGCGCTCAAGCTCAAGGAGATCAGTTACATCCACGCCGAAGGCATGCCCGCGGCGGAGATGAAACATGGTCCCATCGCCCTGATCGACGATGGAATGCCCGCCGTGTTCGTCGCTACGCAGAACAGCCAGTACGACAAAGTGCTGAGCAATATTTCCGAAGTGAAGAGCCGGGGCGGTCATGTCATCGCGGTGGCGACGGAAGGTGACACGCACATCGCCGACCTTTGTGATGACGTGTTCTACGTTCCTGATGTGGCGGAACCCTTGCAACCCATGCTGACAGTGGTGCCTTTGCAGTTGCTGGCGTATCACGCCGCGGTGCTGAGGGGCAAGGACGTTGATAAGCCCCGGAACCTCGCCAAGAGCGTGACGGTGGAATAAGACCAATCTGAATAGCGACGGCAAAGCCCCGCGATAGCCATCGCGGGGCTTTGTATAAATTCATATAATGAATGCATGAAATTCAAAGAATGCATGAGCACACTGAAATCCCTGGGCACCGCCCAGACTCGCAAGATCTACGGCAATCACGGCTTAAAGGGCGACATATTCGGCGTGAGCTGGGCCAATTTAGGCAAGCTCAAGAAGCAACTCAAGACCGATCATGATCTCGCGATGAAGCTTTGGAAATCAGGCAATTTCGACGCTCGCATCCTGGCCACGATGATCATGGACCCGGCACAACTCGCGTCGTCCGAGATTGACGCCATGATCAAGGATTTGGACAACTACGCCATCACTGACGCCTTTACGGGCGTCGTCAAGCAGACGCCCTTCATCATGAAGAAGATGGAGAAGTGGACGAAACACAAGAGTGAATGGTTGTCCAGCGCGGGTTGGAATCTGATGACCAATCTGGCCATGGAAAACCCTGATCTTGACGATGCGTTTTTTGAATCACAACTTGAGCGTATTGAATCGAGCATTCATGCTTCGCCAAACCGGACCAAATACTCGATGAACAACACGGTCATCAGCATCGGCTGCCGCAACAAGAAACTCGAAAAGAAAGCCATCGCCGCCGCCAAACGCATCGGCCTCGTCGAGGTCGATCATGGCAAGACGGGTTGCAAGACGCCCGATGCTGAGAGTTACATCAAAAAGACAATGGCCTATCGGGCTGCCAAGGCGAAAAAGAAGAAGACCACAAAGAAGAAGGTGGCTACGAAGGTCAAAGTCTAGATATGAAAAACCCCCTGATGAGATTTGCACTCATCAGGGGAGAATCATTGCTACTTTTCTATTCTTATAACGGCGATCACTTCGGCACGTAACTGAACTTCTGCCCCCCGACCGACGCTTCGTACATCAATCCGCCCTTCTCGATCGTGAACACGGCCACCCCGTTTTCGTAATCCGCGTCGGCCGATACCCCCGCGGTCACTGCCACCGCGGACACCTGGGCGGAGAAGGCGTAATTGCCGGTCTTGAATCGCTCCAGGGCCTCGTCGGTCTGGAAGAAGATGGCTTCGGAATAGACCTGCCCCCCCAACTGGAATCCGATGGTGGCCTGGCTGAGGTCGCAATGGCCGACCATGACATGATCCTTGAACAATTCGCCCTTGCCATAGGCTCCGCCGAGCCCGATGCCGCCCTTGCCGACCGACGGGAAGATCGCATAGCCCTTGGCCTCGTCGAAGAACGACTGCATCGTGGGATCTTCCTTCTTGAAGGTTTCGATCGCGGTCATCGTCTCGTTGTGCAATTGATCGCGTTTGGCTTGAGATTTAGGGGCCGTCGAGCAGCCGGTCGTAAGCATGGCGATGGCGATTAAAAGAATCGAACGGAACATGATGTTTTTCATGAGGGAATCCCTGTTTCGTATTGAACTACATGACGTCGTGAACATATGGGCACGATGCCATTTCGACAACAGTCGATTTTGAAATTATTGTTTGCATTTACTTGCACGATTCGAATGTGCCTCAATTCATTTATAACTGATTTTCAATCTCTTCGATCTCCTCTTCCGCCTGGACGAGTTGCCTGGCGATGTTTCGACGGGTTGGTGCCGTCACCTCAATGAGAGCAACGCCCAGGGCAAGGGACAGAGCAATGGGAGGGGGTAATAGACCGATCTCCACCCCGAGAAGCGTGACCACCAGCATCGTCGGGCCACACGACATGGTCCCCATGACAAGCCTCATGGTGCGCAGACTTTTTCTGCCCCCCAGCATCATCGCGCCGAAAAACGCACCAAGCCATCGGCCATCCCCACACAGAAGGACAAACAGCAGGATCATCCAGAGATTCGCATGCTGGTTCATATCGATTCGAAGCATGACGAAGCAGGCCAATACTGGGAACACAACACTATCGAGCACTCGCCTGATCACGATCGATTGGATAGGGGGGAGAAGCCAACTCACCGGCAGCCCAAGCAGGCAGACCATCCAGAGCATGGATGTTTGATCTTCGATGGTAATGCAGACCCACCCCACGAGGCACAAGGCGATGACAGAGGCCACGTGGCCGGCCCTTTGAATCATGTGCGCCCCGCCATGTTCGGCATGGTCAGCCGATTCAACGTCATCGGGGCTCAGAATCCAGGGGCCGATCATCATGGCAGCGCTCGCCAGCAGCGCCACTTCCAGAGGTTGAGGCCACAGCCAATACATCATGGCAAAGGCCAGTCCCCCCGGCAGCAGGGCACTCCAAAGCCCGATGGTGAAGGGGGCGATCAGCCCCTGCCGCTCATCACGAACGTGAATCCGCCCCGTGGAGGCCCCCAGTAAGAGGTACGTGGCGAAAACAACCATGAACACTCGCAAGGGTGTTCGGTACGCCTCATTGGCGATTACCAATGCCAATTCAGCCTCGGTTCGCTCCTCTTCGTGGCGTTGGAGCATCGCTTGGGCGTATTCATCGCCCGCTCCCATCTCCATGGCGATAAATCGATCCCGATCCTGCTCATGCAACAGGTCATCCAGGGTTTCTCGCTGCTCAATGCCCCCCATGAAAATCGACTCGAACAGATCTGGCCTGACGTGGCCCAGAATGGTCGGTCCGATCAACAACCCGGCCAGCAATCCCCCCAAGACCGACCATCCGGGCAAGCGGGCGGATTTCAACACCAACCCCAGAATCGGAGGCAACCCCAACACCAGGGCCAACGCGAGAAGATGACTCGAATTCAGATCAGTCATGGACAACAGGATAAGCCTGAAACACTTATACGAAGGTGCATTTCAGGAAAAGCTTTGCTGGTGGGGGCAATATATTGACTTTGCAAGGAACATGCCAGAATCCAAGGCGTTTAGTCTGACTGTGGGTTCCGTTTCATCGACGTGTTCATTCATTGCCGATATTGATTTCATCACGATGACCGATCGTCCAAACAATTCGCCTTCCCTGTCGTGGCAACTTGGCCCGGATCGAT
>JAPULD010000130.1 GCA_027295365.1 Planctomycetota bacterium | reverse complement strand
AGCGAAAACAATTGTCAAGAAGCTGATCAATGCGTTTCTGAGCTTCATCATTCTCAATCCCTGAAGATTAGAGTATCCAATCTCCTCGTACGATTTGAAGGCAAAAGACCAAAGTAAGGCAGAATTCAATACCCTAATTCGCAAACCTATTGCTGGCAATCTTTTAGGTTGAAAAATCCGAAAGGGTCAATATTCAGCAAGGCTATAAGCCAGAAGGTTGCCTGTTAATCTGGTCAGCTTTTCCACCTGCAATCGGCACATGCGCTCGATTCGGCCAGATCAGCCTTGCTGACTCAGAACCGTCATCAACAAGGTCATGACCAGCCCATTGGAGAGTCCATGCACGAGAATGGATGGAATGAGGGTGCCTCGCCACTCCCTGAGGAGCACAAACGCATACGCCAGTGACATGAGAGCTGGGATGGCCACCCAGCCTTGAGGATGAATTGCCGCAAAGATGAAGGCGTTGATGGTCCCGGCAACCAGTACGCTCAAGACCATTCCCAGCTTGCCGCTCATTTGACGCAGATGTCGGTAGAGCACGCCACGAAACATCGTCTCTTCCACGATGGGGGCGGCCACTGAGGCCAAGAGCAGAATCTGGAATCGGGCCAGCCAGTCTCCTTCGGCAACCATGAGCACGATCGGATGGGCAGGGCCACCACTCGGTGTGAAAACGCTTTCAGTTCCCGACATGCCTGCCTGCTGAATCAGCATGAGCACGAAAGTGCAAATGACTCCGATCCCCAGAAGTGGAAGCGCCATCATGTAGCCGGTGATGCCAAACAACGGCTCCAGGGGAGGTGATGACCCCAACGTCAGGCCAATGTCCTGGCGCACCTGCTTCCAGCGCACCCCTCGAAACACTGGCCACGACAAACAAAGGAGACTCGCAAAGAATGCAATTACGATGAAACCCAAGGCAAATTCCGGAAACTGTCCACCAAGAATTCCGGCAGGAATTTGAACCAGATAAAACACGATCAGCCACAAGGCGAAGGTCTCGGCGTACAGACCATGATGTCCGTGAATTGTGCCAAAATGACTACGCAGCCGACCCGTCAAACCAAGCACAAGAACGAGGATGAGCCCGAGGAATCCAAGAAACCCGGCGAGCCCACCACCGTATATCGCAACCGACAACGTATTTGTGACGCGATTGGCAGGCTTCAGCAAGTTTTCACGCGCTTGGATGTTGGTCGAATCAGAAGGGTACAACGCCAACTCACCAAACCAATCCAACTCCTCAGTCAGCATCGTCCGTTGTGGGTCGGTCAACAAATCAATCCGACTCAGAAGGGCTTGAGCCTCTTCTGCATCGTCTTCAAAGTCGACTGAGTCCGCCGGATACAGCGTGTGCAGGATTTCCTGGATCTGCACCTGAGATTCAGTCAACTCGAATGGGGGAGTCGTTGATCGCTGCTTTTCCACATCGATTTTTTGATCCAACGTTCGGAGTTGCTCTGAGGCGATGGTTGGCCCGACAAGCTCCGAGGCGAAAATCACATAGCGTTGCCTTTGACCGACCGTACCGATATTGATCGCGTTCGACTGTGCGAAAAGCAGTCCGGCCCCTCCATCCTCCTGAGAATTTGCCCCCACCATGAACTGAGCTTGCATTCGCATCAGGATGATTCCCATGGGGTCATCCTGAGAGACCGCAGTGGGAGCTGGGGTCGTATTTCGGGTGTAAAAGGCAAATCCCACCGTCAGGATGATCAAGATCCAGGCAATCCATGCAAAACCACGGGGGCCTTTCCTCTGACCTGAAGATTCAGCAAAGGTAAAAACTTGCTCTGTAATTTCCGAGGCTGAAGGGGACGTTGGGGGGATATTCCCACTTTGATCCGGATCAGGGTTCATCTCTGGAGTCATCTCCATTGGGTTCCTTTCATCGCGTCCATGGGCTCTATCGGCCACACAAGGCTGATATTCCCCCCAGAAACGTCGCGATCAAGCTGAATACAGGGAACGAAGCATTTCTTCCAGGCCAACACAAGACACGCGGTAAAACATATCGTTGATCCTCATACGATGAGGATCCAGCGGAGAGGTCATATATATCCAGCCAAGAGGCTCCTCCTGATTTCGATCAGCATACTCCTCATCTTGACAATCGTTATTGGCCGGATATCCTGTTCGGTTCGATTCTCAGCGGCCCATGGGGCCGTTGTGTCGTCTTGTAGACTCCAGCCCACAGGTGCATCATGCCCCGCCAGACCTATTTCGCCAAGGCCGGTGATATCGTCCCCCAATGGCATCATGTGGACGCCGAGGGCCAGATCCTCGGACGAATGGCCACACAGATTGCCACCATCCTCATGGGCAAGCATCGCCCTGAGTACACGCCCCATGTGGATTGCGGCGACTTCGTCATTGTCACCAACGCCAAGGACATCGTCCTGACCGGCCAGAAGCTCACGCAGCGTGTCAAGATGCGCTACAGCGGCTATCCCGGTGGCTTGAAGATGCAAACCTTCAAACGAGTGTTGGAAAAGCATCCGGAACGACTGGTTGAAGAAGCCGTGTCCCGAATGTTGCCCAAGTCTCGTCTTGGACGCCAGATGTACAAGAAACTGAAGGTTTACGGCGGTTCGGAGCACCCTCATCAGGCGCAGACCCCAGCCCCGTTCACACTTACTTAATACGATGACCATTCCGAGAATGCCATGACCGAAAAAGACGTGAAAACTCCCGAAGAAACTCCTCAGGCAGAAGGCGAAACCACCTCGGCGCCGGAGAGCACCGCTCCCGAAACCGTGGCAGAGCCAGTGGCCGAAGAAGCCCCCGCGACTGCTTCCGAGCCCGCGGCTGAAGAGGCAAAGCCCAAGCCTGTATCCACCCCCCGACAGAAACTCAAGCCCGGCCAGTGGTGGTGGGGATTGGGTCGTCGAAAATCAGCGGTCGCTCGCGTTCGCATCCGCCCTGGCGATGGCAAGTTCATCGTCAACAAGCGTGAATACGAAGCGTATTTCACCGGAGAACGCGACCGCAATGACATCATGAATGTCATGGAAAAGACCTCCACCAAAGGAAAGATTGACGTCTACGTCAACGTCAAAGGTGGCGGCTTCACCGGTCAGGCCGGAGCCATCATTCTCGGTCTGGGTCGAGCCATCATGGTCTACGACGCGAACCTCGAGCCGATCCTTCGCGACAATAACTTCCTCACCCGCGACCCTCGTCAGGTCGAACGCAAGAAGTACGGACAACCCAAGGCACGCAAGCGCTTCCAGTTCTCCAAGCGTTGATCAGACCGACGATATTTCAAGATCCCCCGAATCGGCCGATGCACATCGGCCGATTTTTTTATGCCTGCTCCCCACGAACACGTTCCCTCATCACACGCTCCAGCCTTTGCAGTCTTCGCGAAAGACGTGGGATGGAAGAATCCAGCATCGTGGCCAAGGTGTCCAGATCATGGGGAGGCCCTCCCTCCAGGCCATAACGCAGAGCAATGAATTGCCGGTCCTCTTCTTTGAGGCTGATGCGTTTCTCGAGCATGTCCCTTCGGGGATCGAGCCACGCCTGCCAGGGGCAAAGGCGACTAAACGGATGGTCAAGTGGAATAATCCCCTCTGCATGTCGAGCCGCGGCTCTCCCTGAAGATTTCGTCTCGTACAGAGCCGCCATCGCACGGCCCATGGCGTGCGCACAAAATCGATCGAGACGCTCACCCTTTCTCGTGGGGTCATGGTTCTCCACACTCCGGGAGACCACTTCGATCGCCATTTCGATCAAGCTGACGATTTCATCCGCTGGCTGCTGGGCCAATGGTCGATGAATCGTCTGCTCCACGACCCCGAAGGCGAATGGCAACGTCGTGCTCACCAACCGGCGTTTGAGCAGCGCCGTCCAACGCAGATCCGACTCGATCCGATCCAGTTGTTGTGAGTTTGGCGATTCGCTGATGTTCGAGAGCGTTCGAGAGGCTCTTCTCTTGAGAAAGTTGTATCCCGCCACGAGGCCATCGATCTCGGATTCCTCAAGGGGTTCCGTCCCCCGGATACACTCAATGATTCGAAGCGCTTCGTCATCGGGCAGGACCTGATCCAGATCTCGAATGACTGCCGGCCCCGAAAGGAGGACGATGGTGGCATCCTCAAGTTCGAACGTCGGCAGTTCGATCCACTTGAGATCGATCTTGCGAAGTAATTCGTAACGTCGCCTGTTGATTGCCCGGTGAATGGCCGGAGCCCCCTTGTCGAATCGTCTCGCCAACTCCGCGACGGGGACGCCAATCTTCCAGGCCCTGAAGATCACCTTCAAATCTCGTTGAGAGAGCGGCCCCGGCTCATCGAAAATGCTGGCCGAGGCGCGACGATCGTGGCGTTTGAGAATGAGACGCAGCGTTTCATGCGCACGATTGTGCTTGGTCGCCAGCCTGGCCGCCGCTTCGTTGAGCGAAATTCCTTCGGCCTCGTGCAGATCCCGGGCTTCTTTGATGATCTGGGCCTCGATTCCCTCGCCCAGACGCGTGAATCGACTGGCCCGCTCCAGCCTTTTTTGATGACGCTTGATAAATCGATCAATCGCGTCCTCAAAGCAAACAAGTCTCTTTTCCTGATCCGGATAGACGACGTAATGCGAGACCAGTCCCTGCTTCCGATAGCGCTGAACCGTCTTGGTCGAAATATTGAGCTTCTGGGCGGTCTCAGGAATCAGGACGGGACTCCGCCCGTCGTAATCGGGGGGCAATTCCAAATCATCACTGAGTCGCTGGACGAGATTGATCAGGTCGGGAAGCAAGGCCTCGCCAACCAGGGTCAATGGAACTTTGTTCAGTTGTGGTCGATAGCCCGTGATCCGAAAGACGACGAAATCCTCCGGATAATTCTGGGTCGGATCGATGTCGTCGGTCAGCAATTCCGCAGCGTTCATCTGCGACTTCCGCTTCTCCAGCGGCGCATAGAGAAGTTGCCGGTACAGGTTTTCGATGGCCGCGATCTTGAATCGAGCGACACGTGGCATCAGGGCTCAGACCTCAAAAATCTCAATCGGCCTGAGCCTCGGAATCAGACCGAGCTCATGTGCCTTGGAGTAGAACACTTCCAGCGCGCTCATGTGTTCGTTAGTGAAGTCATAAGTGATGCATCTTTTCAAATATTCCGCCGCAAGATCGCGCGGCCACCCCTGGCGACAGGCCCGGCGCTGAATAATGATGTCCAATCGCTCGCGATTGTGACGCCTTTGGTGATCAAGGGCGTACGCGGCGGTCCTCAGTCGAGCCTGATCCGTCCCGCGCTTCGCCATCCATACCGCAAAAACGAAGGGAAGCCCCGTCAGTTCCTTCCAGGCCTCGCCCAGATCCATCTGATGAGGATATCGAACTGCAGGAGGTGAATCCGTCACGACCTTGTCCCCGATCAGCAGCAACGCCTGGGGATTCTCGATTGGTCGATTCTGCGCGACATGTTCTCGCGCGTTGTAGGCAATGAGTTCGGGGGTTCGCCCGGTGCGTTCATGAAACAGAATCTGCATCAGGGCCAGCGACGTGTGACTGTCCGTGTCGCAATACACGCTTTCGATCTGATCGAGTGGGCATTGGGCGTAGAGGCGAACCGTCAAGGTCGGCCCGTCACAGCCGAGAAGCCCGACGGGCAGGATCACCATGGGAATCGTGGCTTTGACGTAGTCGATCGACGAACAGAGGGCAACGTCCACTTCGTCCGCCATGAGTTGATCGATCAGCAGACTCGGAACAGTATATTTCAGCGAGACATCACGAAGCTGTTCGAGTCCATCGATGAGGGGCAGGGTGTTGACGAAACTGACGACACCCAATCGAACGGTGTCGGTGGCATTTCGTGGGGTCGGAGGCGATGTCAAAAGCATGGCACATCGTAAGCCCCTTGGGCAAGGCTTGCCAGAATCACCGAGAATCGATCTTCGCCGGTCAGGAAAAACCCGCGAAGATTCAAGAAGTTCGGGAAGCGCGAGGTTCAAAGTGGGACGGCCAAAGCGGCCCCTCGTGAATTGCTGATCACTTCCCGAACTTCTCAAACCTTCGCGGTTGGCGAGGACTATCAACTTCTTCGGATCTTTGGACCATGGAGTTTCATGTCCGACTCCGCGTTATCGGTTGATTGGCCTGTTTTCTTCGGATTTTCCTGATCAGGCAATCAGGGAAATCTCCTCCACCGTGAGCCCCGGCCCGAACGCCAGCAACGTAATGGGCAATTCCCGCTCGTTTCGCCTCAATTCTTCAAGAACCACCAATACCGTGCCTGATGACATGTTCCCATGATCGCGCAGAACCCGCCTTGCGGCTTGCAATCCGAAGCCCCCTTTCAACTCCAAGGCATCATCCACGGCTTGCAAAATCCCAGGCCCTCCAGGATGGATGGCATAGGTTTTCGGGGTCGGGCTTTGAATATTCGCAACAAAGCTTCGTAATCGACGACGCAAGACCACCGGAACATCCCGCGTCAGCGTCATCGCGAATCCGGTATCCGTCACGTTCCAGGTCATCCACTCACGCCCCTCGGGGATCAGCAACGATGATCCACGAGTGAGCGATCCGATTCCACCGCTTTGTGTTCGTGAATCGATGTGATCACGGTCATCAGATCCTCGCACGACGGCGGCGGCGGCGCCATCGGCGAACAGCGCCAGCGAAACGAGATTGTCGCCTCGGGGATCATTTCGCACATGCAACGAACACAGCTCGACGCACACGACCAACGCCCTTGCCATTGGATCGGCACGACAAATCGCCGAGGCCTGGCGCAACCCCACGATCCCTCCATAGCACCCCATGAATCCGATCACCGTCCGGCGTACGGATCGGGAAAGCCCCAGTCGCTCGACCAGCGATGTATCGAGACCAGGTGCCGCGAACCCGGTGCATGAGACGACGATCAGATCCGTAATCTTCTCCGGGACAATGCCACTGGAGGCCAGGGCACGGCGCGAGGATTCCTCCCCAAGGGGTGGGGCAAGTCGTTCGTAGGCTTGCATTCGCTCTGCGGTCCCCAGGTCAATGACCTGTTCGATGTCCATCGCAATAGTGCGATGTTCGATCCCACTCCCTTTGATGATTCGACGCCAACGATCACGCCGATCGTTTGTGAGCTTCAACGCCGTGGCGATACGAGTTTCCGATTCGTGTTGCGATAGCCTGATGGAGGGTTGGGCATGCCCCAATCCCATCAGGATGGCTTCTGACCTGGCCGGGATATCCTGTTCAAGTGGCAACCCGATCGTTGTTCTCGATTGATCGATCGTGCGGCTCATGTGGCAATGACCCGTTCAAACAATCCCTGAAAAGGATGACGTTCACGATCGGTTCGTTTCATCATGAATCGCCACAAGGCCGGATACCTCAACGTGAAGGCCAAAATGGAACAGACGCGAAGTCCGGAACGAATCTCGCGCTTCCAGGATGATCGGTAATGTGTGCCTTGTTTCATCGTCCAGTGCCCTGGTCTTTGCCCCTTGACAGAGTCTCCGAGCAATAAACCTCCCTGCAAGGCGCAACGAATGCCATCCCCCGTGAAAGGGTCGACGTATCCGGCCGCATCGCCTACCAATGCCACCCGCTCATTGGCGATTGAACGTGGTCGACAAGGCATGAGGCCCGCCCCCTGAATTCCCGGAAGATCCTTCGGCACGTACTGATCGAGTCTGCATGCTCCAAGCGATGGATACGTCTGGGAAACATCGACCAACAGGGACTTCAGGCCATTTCGAGAGTCACGACCCGAAGAGCGCACCAAGGCCCCGAAATGCCATGTGCCTTCGCCTTGCGAGACGACGCCCAGATATCCATGCCTGGAGATGAACATTTCCACGGCGTGTCGGTCGAGATCGCAAGATCCTAATGTGAGATTGAATGAGATCCCGATATTGCGCGATGGTCGTCGAGTTCCCTGAAGCCCAGCCACCCTGGCCACGCGCGAACGCAAACCATCTGCACCAACAAGCAATGTCGTTCGATAAAGCTGACTCTGATCATTGGTGTTGATTTCCACTTGTGCTTCATGGCGAGCAATCGACATCACCTTCGCCCGCCCCGGCTGGAGCACCTCGACCCCTTGTTCTTTCACCCGATCAAGGAGCATCTGATCGAGACGATATCGAGGCACCACAAGCCCGGCCTTGCCATCGCGATGTTCACCCAACGAAAAGACGGCATTCGCGTCGGCCCCCGCATGCAAACGAATCCGCCTGGTCTCTCCACAGGCGATCCTGTGCAATTCGTGTTCGAATCCGGCGTCATGCAAGATTGATATCGCCTGTGAATTCAGACAACATCCACAGGCCTTGTCTCGATGACGCTTCCCCTGCTCGACCAGGACGACGCCCCATCCCAACCCAGCCAACTGCAGCGCGGCCATCGCGCCGGCCGGCCCTCCCCCGATGATGATGGCGTCGCAGGTCTGGATCACACTCACCGCCTTGACTCAAGAAACCCCACTGATGATCCTACCTGGATCCCGAGTGGCGAGTGGCGGATTCCATCACACTTTCGAGATGATGCGTGGTTTCGGCTCGACGGTTTGCTGAGGCAACGCCTGATCGTGATAGACCCGGGGAATCCGAGGATTCAGCCGACAGAGCAATTCATGGGGAACCGTATTCGCCACCTTGGCCAGTGTGGCGAGATGGTTTGGTGATTCCTCACCCGGAAATTCCGTTTCCCGGGAGAGAAGTTCAATCTTGGAGCCAATCCCCACGATGTCCCCATGACTGGCCACGAGATCAGTCAAGTCAATGATGATTTGATCCATGTTCACGCGACCCACGATCGAGGCATAGCCCAGAACCGTCGTGTCATCGTGCTGATCAAGCACTCCGATGCAGGCTGACTTGGGATTTCGATCCGAACCCCCCAAAGCCATTGGATACCCATCCGCATACCCGACCGCGACCACGCCCAACACAGTTCGTCGCTTCGCGATCCATGTGGCCCCATAGCCCACGCTGGTCCCGGGCTCGATCGTACGAATCTTCGCGAGATGGCTCGTCCAGCGGATGATCGGCTCCAGGCAAGTCGCCTGGGTCTGATGCCAGCCCCCTCGCATCCAACCGGGGCCATGCCCCAACAACGCCAATCCGACCCGAACCATGTGCTGATGACAGTGACTCTTGCGAAGGGTGGCGAACGAGTTGGCGGCATGCAGAACGCATTGCTCATCAAAGTCCTCGCGATGGGTCGCCAGAAACTCATCAAAGCGCACCAGTTGATCCTGGGTCATGACCT
>JAPULD010000013.1 GCA_027295365.1 Planctomycetota bacterium | reverse complement strand
CCTCGGGTTGGATCAACAAAGGCTTGCAAATTGATCATCACGATGACGGCTTGCGAAGACTTCGCATGAGGCTCTGGATGGAATTCATGACCGCGTCGTTCCGCCGGGGGTGGCGTTGGATCAAGCGCCATCTGCATCGGTAATCATCGACATCGGCAAGACGGGATCAACAACAAACACGCCCCGCCTGATGGGGGGCGATTCGATTCATCGATTGGGGAAACTGAAAATTACAGAGTCGCGCTGGTGTAGGGAAGCAGTCCCATGTACCGGGCTCGCTTGATGGCTTGGGCGACGAGTCGCTGCTCGCCAGCGCTGGTGCTGAGCCTTTTGCGGGAATAGATTTTGCCGTTGGGCGTCATCAGTCGCCTGAGTTCATCGACGGATCGATAGTCGATGTATTTTCGACCTCGGGTGTCGTCGATGAGGTAGTTTGATTTCTTGGAATCGTTCCCGAAACCGCGTGAATTGTAAGCCATCGTGAAAAACTCCTGCCGTGGATGCTGAGAAGCAGCCCTCGAACAATGGTGAGGGCGACGGGGAGGCATAGTGTAGCGGTCGGGGCTGTCCAGGCAAGCAGGCTCCGAATGTATAGAAACGCCCCCTACAGGCCTGATGAAGTCAAAAAAACGGCCCCCGGCAATCATTGCCAGGGGCCGCGCCATGTTCAAGGGTTGAGGATGATTCTCGAGGAGAGCCTTCTGGGGGCTTCAGTCGACGATCCGGGTATAGGTGATCTCCATGGACTTGAATTCCTCGCCATCGGGACCCGGCATGTACATCTTCATGACAAAAGTGTCGTCATCGATAGTCTGTTCGGTGGACCGCGACTTGACGTAATTACCCATCATCGGATTTGGCATGTCGCCTGTGAAGGTGATCGTGTCGCCCTTCCTCGTGCCTTCGGAAATGGCCATCGAGGTCCCCATGTTGTCAACCCAGAGGTTCTGGTATTGATTCTTGATGCGGTCGTATCCGGTCAAGCCCGCGCCTTCGAAGGGCATGCCCATGTACTCGGACTTGTATTCCACGAAGAGGTAACGTCCATCCATGATCATGGAATAGCGACAAGAACCGCCCATGGTTTCGGGGGCAGCGCCCGGGTAATTCCACATGGTCAGATCAGTATTCCATTCGCCGACCCGCTTGGCCAGTTCGGCGTGCTCGTCTGAGGGAGCCATGTATTTTTCCATGACCTCCTGCATCATCTTGTCCATATCCGCCGGGTCCTGGTTTGGCATGATGGCCATGGCCATCAACATGGACAAAGCGCATCCGGCCACCAGGCCTCCAATAAACATTTTCATTTTCATCGTTCTTCCTTTCCCTTGAAGAGGGTGTGTGGATTCAAGTCAGCCAAGAGATCGAAGTCAGACGCTTCAACATCGCTCACTGCGAGATTGTACCGATCGAGCGGAAAGGCAATTGCCAATAAACTCGTCGGGTTTCGCTTGTTTGCCATGACTAAATTAAATTGTGTGATTACGCCGTCGGGAGCCACGCTGCGAGGAGATCGATGGCGGCCTGGAGGTCTTTTTTATGCAGGGATTCCGTGACGGTGTGGATATAGCGAGTGCCAACCACGATCGCGGCGGTCTTCGCGCCGGATCCGGCTCTTTGGATCGCCGCCCCGTCCTGGCCACCTCGGGGCAGGATGCAACGCTGGAAAGGGATGCGATATTTCTTGGCCACGGCGATGAGATCCTCGACCAACTCATGGTTTGCGATCATCGAGGAATCCTGGATCATGAGTCCGACCCCATCGCCATGCTTGGTGACGCGTTGCGATTCTGGTACGCCCGGGGTGTCGCAGGCCAGCGTGACATCGAGTCCGATGCCGACATCGGCTCCGACCGAATTGGCCGACGCGACGGCGCCGCGCAGCCCGACTTCCTCTTGGACCGTGAACACGACCACGATTTCGCAGGCGTGCTTCGCGCTGGCCGCCTTGGATTTGGCAATAGAGCGCAGCGCCTCGATGGCGATGAAGCACGCCATGCGATTGTCGAGAGCCTTGGAAACGATCTTTTCGGGCTGCTCGATGAAAGGCTCGTGCATGACGACGAAGTCACCCACCTTGACCTTCCGATGCACTTCCTTGGGTGACATTCCCAGATCGATGAAGAACTCTTCGGTTTCGGGCACCTTCTTGCGCTCCTCGGGTGAGGAGATGTGGATGGGCTTGCCGCCCGGGTTCATGACGCCGATGAAGTCGTGCTTCTGGGCACAGACGAGCACGCGCCGGGAGAACAGGTTTCGGGGGTCGAATCCACCCGCGGGATTCAACCACAGGTACCCCTGATCATCGACATGGCGCACGTAGAAGCCGATCTCGTCCATGTGGGCCGCGATCATCACGCGGGTCGGTTTCTTCCTGCCCTTGGATGTCTTGGTGGGCTTTCTGGTGCAGATGAGCGACCCCATCGCGTCGGTGTGTATTTCATCAAAGAGTCCCTTGATGGAGCCCTCGATATGAGCGCGGACACGTTCTTCGCGGCCGGGAATGCCGGGGATTTCGCAGAGTTCTCGGAGGAATTCAATGTTCATGATGGTGGTGGGGATTGAAGTTGGGTTGTGGATTGAAAGAATTCGACGTAGCGACTCAAGACCCTTGAATCGCTAGGATGAGGCATGATGAAGTACACCTCGCCAATTCGCAAACGGATCGAGGAGGATGAACGAAACAACCGTGCCTCCCATGACACGACCATGGCCACCAGTGAGCGACCTGGGGCGGCGACGGGGTATCGTGAAATATCGCCCGAGGCGATTTTTCTTCCCTATGGATCGAAAAGCGACGATGGGTCGTCCATCTGCGAGATACTTGCGACTTGTGGCGAGATCGAGGCGGAATACGCCGCATTCAGGCGAGGCGTCGGGGTCATGGATATGCCTAACCGGACCA
>JAPULD010000129.1 GCA_027295365.1 Planctomycetota bacterium | reverse complement strand
TACTGTCAGCTGAACGCATACAAGGAGCGACAGTACCCGATTCTGGCGCTGATGAACGTGCTCAACATGGAGGGGAAGCTGAACCCGGTGCAGGCTCGCTTCATGGCCGCAACCAAGCCAGAATTCGAGTTGTACGATCTGAACAATGATCCGCACGAAATCAATAATCTGGTGGACGACGTGAAGCATGCTAAGATCAAGTCGTCGCTACTCGCGGAGATCGATCGCTGGCGCAAGGAAGTCCGAGACCTCGGCGTCACGGAGGAGTTCCGCAAGGGGGGATGGACTTCCAAGTATCCCACCAAGTCACGGAAAGAGTGGCGGAGCATTCTCGATGAGTGGGAGCAGGCGCTATTGGTCGAAGGAAAAGCCAGCCGCGGCGGTCGGAGGAAGAGAAGAATCAAGTAGTGGAGAGGGAAGACGTGAGAGCTTCAAACTGGGAGCGCTGGCGTCCCCGCCGGCATCTTGCGACGGCCCTTACGAAGTAAAGCGTGAACCGTGAGTGCTCGCCCGAGACGTCGGGTCGGTCCCCTGGCGCCGGGAGCTCGCCGGCATCTTCAGCGCCTTCCAGGCGCTCTTCTTCTTTGTGGTTTCGTCTGAACGCCAACAGCCCGATATGCAAAATCACGCGACACCAAAATCGATTCTTGTCATCACTTTCTGCTCCGTGTTGCACGCGGTTGCGCACGCCGGAGAGAACCCGGTCAGCTTTGCCGCGGATGTGAAGCCGATCCTGGTCGCGAAGTGCTGGAGCTGCCATGGTCCAGACGAAAAGACCAGGAAGGGCGACCTTCGTCTTGATGCGCGTGGCTACGCTGCTCATGTTCTGCTGCCGGACGGAGACGCTGTCCCGGCGCTGCTGGACCGCATCACTGCGGATGATCCGGATGACAGGATGCCCCCGGTGAGATCGAAGAAGCCACTCAGCAGAGCGGAGATCGCGATCCTCACTCGCTGGCTCAAGCAAGGCGCTCCCTACGAGCAGCACTGGGCATTCGAGCCGCCGAAGCGTCTGGCTCCGCCACCGGTCGGCCATGTCGCGGCCGTCCGGAACCCGATCGATCGTTTCATCATTGGTCGGCTCGAACGCGAAAAGCTCGCTCCGGCGCCCCCGGCTGACCGTGAAACTCTGATCAGACGGCTGAGCCTCGATCTTAGCGGCCTTCCTCCGACGGTGGCCCAGGTGGATGCTTACCTCGCGGATACATCCAGCGACGCTTACGAGAAGCTGATCGACCGATTGCTTGGATCACCTCGCTACGGCGAGCACATGGCGGTCTCCTGGCTGGACGCGGCGCGCTATGCAGATACGGACGGTTACCAGAATGACCGCTATCGTTATATGCATGTCTGGCGCGACTGGGTGATCCTCGCGCTGAACGAGAACAAACCCTACGACGAGTTTCTGATCGAGCAGATCGCCGGCGATCTACTTCCCAATGCGACACTGAAGCAACAGATCGCCACTGGTTTCTGCCGCAATCACCGGATCAACTCAGAAGATGGGTCGATCCCGGATGAGTGGCACGTAGAGAACGTGGTCGATCGGGTCGATACGATGGGGACGGCAATCCTTGGACTGACGCTCGGGTGTGCTCGATGCCATGACCACAAATACGACCCGTTGACGACGAAGGAGTACTACCAGCTTTTTGCCTACTTCAACAGCGTTCCTGAGTGGGGAGTCGGCCCCAACAATGGGAACAGCCCTCCGTTCATCCGCGTGCCGGACTCCTGGCCTGAGCTTTCACCGGAGGAGGACGTCGCACAGACTCCTGAACCGCTGAAGCTGAGTCGGGCGCGAAAAGAAAAGGGCAACGGTTTGAGGCGTCCGCAGGCAGGCGGCAAAGAGACGGTCATGGTCATGCACGAGATGGAGACGCCTCGTCCGACCTATCTGCTCGCCCGTGGTCAGTTCAATACGCCCGACAAATCAGAGCTCCTGACGCCGAACGTTCCACGGTCGCTCAATCAATTCTCTGATGAATTACCGCACGACCGTCTGGGCCTTGCTAAGTGGCTGGTTCATCCGGGCAATCCGCTGACGGCCCGAGTCGCGGTGAACAGGATCTGGCAACAGTCCTTTGGCACCGGCCTGGTGAGGACCGCGGAAAACTTCGGAACGCAGGGCGAATCGCCGAGTCATCCTGAATTGCTGGACTGGTTGGCCGTCGAGTTCGTGGAGAGTGGATGGAATTTCAAAGCCCTGCAAAAGCTGATCCTGATGAGTGCGACCTATCGCCAGTCTTCGCGCACGACGCCAGAGCTGGACAAAAGAGATCCGGAAAACCGGTTGTTGGCGCGTGGTCCACGCTTCCGACTCCATCCATTCGCGCTACGGGATTCGATGCTCGCAAGCAGCGGCTTGCTCGTCGAGGCATTCGGCGGACCGCCTGCGAAGCCCTACATGCCACCGCGAATCTGGCGTTCGATCTCCAACAACAAGTATCAGCAGGACAAGGGGCCACAGTTGTATCGCCGCAGCGTCTACACGTTCTGGCGACGCACGATTCCGCCACCCAACATGGTGAATTTCAATTCGGCTGAACGCGAGGTCTGTGTGGTCCGCAAAGACCGCACCAATACACCGCTCCAGGCGTTGACGCTGATGAACAACGTCACGTTCGTCGAGGCATCGCGGTTCCTGGCCGAACGAATGATGCAACATTCATGTGACGACCCGACCGCAATTGAGTTCGGGTTTCGACTGCTCGTTGCCCGAGGCCCAACGGGCTCCGAGCTCACCTTGCTCCAGGAAGCGTACGCATGCTTCCTCGAGCGGTATCGTGGTAGGGAAGCGGCAGCCCTGAAACTCTTGAGGGTGGGAGAAAAGCCGCGAAATGAGACACTGGATCCGATCAGACATGCGGCGATGACGATGACCGCCTCTTTGATGATGAATCTGGACGAGGCCATCACGAAGGAGTAGCCCGCAACGTCGAATTCTCTGGCGTATCCAGGACGATTGCTCAACAGGAAGAACATGGACTCGATTCGTAACCAACAGAAGGCTCTGAGCCGCCGCTGCTTTTTCGGACAGGCGGGTATCGGTTTGGCCGCTCTCTCGACGCTGATCAACGGTGACCTCCGGGCCGGCGACGGAACAAAGCGAAATTCGATCGGGGGGATGGCCGGCCTGCCTCACTTTGCCCCGAAGGCGCGTCGAGTGATTTACCTCTTTCAGTCCGGAGGCCCATCGCAGATCGACCTGCTGGATCATAAGCCAGAGTTACAGAAACGCTTTGGCGAGGAGGTTCCCAAATCTGTCTATCCGGATGATCGCAAGACCACGATGAGCAATGCTCAGAGCGCGTTCAGGGCGGCTCCGAGCCTGTTCAAGTTCCCCCGGTTCGGGGAGTCCGGACTCCGAATGAGCGAGTTGCTGGCCAACACCGGTCAGATGGCGGATGAATTGTGCATCGTCAATTCGATGCACACGCAGGCCATCAATCACGACCCTGCGATCACCATGTTGCTAACCGGCTCCCAGATACCCGGACGCCCGAGCGCCGGCGCTTGGTTGAGCTATGGTCTGGGATCGGAAACGTCCGAGCTCCCGGCGTTCGTCGCTATGAGTTCACGTGGCAGCGGCAAGGCCGGACAGCCCCTTTATGATCGCCTTTGGGGAAGCGGCTTTTTGCCATCGGTCTATCAAGGAGTCAAATTCCGCAATCAGGGCGATCCGGTTCTCGACATCTACGATCCACCGGGGGTCGATCGTGCCACGCGTCGGAAGATGCTCGACTACCTCAGTCGACTCAATGAGTTGAAATTC
>JAPULD010000128.1 GCA_027295365.1 Planctomycetota bacterium | reverse complement strand
GCCGTCGCCGTCGTTGTCCGGGCCGTCGTTCGTCGGATCGAAACGGCCACTCGTGCAGTCGTCGCAGGAATCTTCATCCAGATCGATACAGACGTTGGGATTGAATGGGTCGAGGTCCGAGACGTCCGCCACGCCGTCGTTGTCATCGTCGAGATCGCCGGCATCGCAGATGCCGTCGTTGTCGAAGTCGGGGCCGTCGTTGAACGGCATCACGTCCGATTGCGGCCCGAAACCGTCCGACCCGATGGAGCAGTCGTCGCAGGTGTCGCCGTCCAGATCGCCACACACCGTCGGGTCGAGTGGATCCAGATCAAGGGTGTCGTTGACGCCATCGTTGTCATCATCGAAATCGCAATCATCGATCAGGCCGTCACCGTCCGTGTCGAGTTCCTGACTGTCGGGAATGCCGTTCGAGTTGCAGTCGTCGCCGAATCGCGTGAGAAAGAGTGCGGTGGTCGTATTGGCAATCGAGACAACTCCGCCGAGTCTGGATTCCTGGGAATGCGAGATTTCTGCCCCAGCCCACAAAGCCGCCCCACCGGCCAGAACGAACCCTGCGATAGTACACGAGTGAGTGTTCATGAAAACCTCTTCTCTTTGGCACTCGAACCCAGGGGGTGCGCACCATGACGCACCGTGAAGAGAGTTGCAAGAGCTAACAACGAAAAAGAGGCGTGTGAGCCGTGATTGACGGTTCACATTCGGGTTAATAGGAATCACTAGATCAAAAGAATGAGAATGAACACGCCATCACCAAGCGATAACTCGATATATCGAGCGGCCTTGAAATCCGTTTATAAAGAACTAACACGGTACAAAAAAATAATTTTAATTCCATCAAATCCGAACGTGTGGATTCTGGGCGACGACTTCGAATGAGTTAGCAACTGTTTATCAAATCATCAATCATCGGAATCTTGTGTGAGGCCCGACGGCAACGGACATCCCCAGAGAAAGTTGTCGAAGACAATGCCACCGTTCCGGTAATCCAGAATCATCCGTGAGTCCTGAAAGAATGATCCCCTGAAACGGGTCGTTCAAGGTGAGCCCTTCGCACGAAGACGTGAGAGTGTTGACCGGTATCGTCCCGTCACATGCCGACGGAACCGCCATGATCATCAGCGAAGTGGATGATGAAATCGAGAAAATGAAATGGGGTGATCCTTACTGCGAGTCGGTTTCTTCTGGATCTGGGGTTGGCAGCTTGGCTTGCCAGTCCTGCACTTTGGCCTCGTATCCATTTTCGGGATCGAGTTCGTGCAATTTCGTGTAGAGCTCGATGTAGGATTCGACCGCAACGATGGTGTATTCGTTGGTGGACCCCATGGATTTGATGAGTATGTCATACCCGGTATCGAGCGTCGTTCGTGCCTCATCAAGGCGATCCAGGGCAACCAACGTTTTGCCATGGATCACCTGGAACGCCGCGATGATCCACATCCCCTTGGGCCAGATGCTCTGGGCGGTTGTCACGGCCCTCGCCAGCAATACCTCCGCTTCCTCGTGGCGATCTATCTTCTGATACAGCTCGGCCAAGCTGACCGTGGCCACCACCGTGTTCGGATGCTGCTCGCCCAAGGTGCTGGTGGTGACTCGAAGGCCCTCTTCTAACAACGGGGCAGCTTTTTCGAGCATCGCCAGATCAAGGTACACCGCCCCCAAGTTGTTCATGGTCGTCAATGTCTTGGGATGATCGATCCCAAGCGTGCGGCGTCTGATCTCCAAGAGCGAAGTCATCAGCGGTTCCGCTTTATCCAGACGGCCATCATTTTGATGCAGAATTGCGGCGTTGCTCATGGCGGCCAGGGTCGTTGGATGCTCAGGCCCCAGCACGTCCATGAGAATCGCGAGATTATCAATCATATATGGCCTGGCTTGTTCGAACAGTCCTCGGTTCCAATACATGCTTCCGACGTTGTTCATGGTGATGAGCGTGGCCGGATGTCTTTCTCCCAGCACTCGTTTTTGGCGTTCGTGCGTATCGATCAGGATCAACTCGGCCTGGTCGAGATTGCCTTGCAAGACATACATCGAACCGAGTCCGGTCATCGTGTCCAACGTCAGCGGATTATCATCACCGATCACCCGTTTCTTGATGGCCAGAACATCCAGAAACATGTGCTCCGCTTCAGGAAATCGTCCTTGGGCGGTATACAGATCCGCCAGATTGCCCATGGCGTTCAGCGTATCAGGGTGTTCATCGCCCAGCATGGTTCGCTTGATTTCCAGGGAACGGTCCATCAACGGTTCGGCTTTGTCGAATTGCCCCAGAATTCGATACATCGTTCCGAGTCGGTTCATGTTGCTGAGCGTGATGGGATGCGATTCGCCGTACGTGCGATTCATCAAGGCAAAGACTTCGAGAAAGAGCTCTTCCGCTTTTTCAAAATGCCCTTGTTCGGTGTTGAGGACGCCCAGATTCACGATTGATTCATGCAATTGATTGCTGTCTTCATTCAGAATGCGTCTGCGAATCGCCAATGACTCTTCCAGCAAGGGCTTGGCGTCGTTAAAGCGAGCCGCCTTGATATACACCAGGCCGAGAAGCATCATGGACTCAAGGGTGTTGGGGTCTTCATGACCAAGGATTTGTTTCCGTTGATCCAAGACTTGAAGCAGTATGGATTCCGCTTCATCGGTCTGTCCGAGTCGAAGGTACGTCATTCCGAGATCATGAAACAATTGCAGTGAATCAGGGTGCTCGTCCCCCAATTCAGCCCTGTAAATATCCAGTGATGACTGATGAAGACGCAACGCGGGATCAAATCGACCGATGTCGAAGTAGGTGTTTCCAAGTGATTGTTGTAATTTTGCCTTTGTTAAAGGCTGATCACCAAACTGTTCATCGATGGTCTCCACCGCGCGACCAAGAACGTGTTCATCAAGCAGATCCAAGGCGACATTCGTCGGATTGAACCAGGGCATCTCGTTGTTGAGCTGCTGAATCGCTTCTTCTATTTTCGCTTCGTCATTGCCTTTGGATTCCAGGTCGGCTCGCAGCTCCGATCCGATCTGACGACGCAGCATGGCGCCCATCGCCTCGGCATCGATGTCCGAAAGCATGTTGGACTGGAATTCCGTGATGACTTCCAGTTCATTCGCCCGATTGGTGGCCAGTTGCTTCGCTTCTGTTTCCGCCAAACGAGCCGCGGTCGCGTCCTTGAAGTTCCGGTTGGCTTCCGCTTCGGCGGCAAGGGCGCGATTCAGGGCCATCCCCGTGGCGATGATGCCCACCACCAGCACGAGAAAAACCGCACAGACGCCTCCCATCAACGCCTTGTTGCGGGCGGCGAATTTGCTGAACTGATAGGAAAGACTGGGCGGTCGGGCGGCGATCGGTTCGTTGCCGAGATACCGCTGAATGTCATCGCCCATGGCGCTGGCCGATTGATAGCGCCGGTCCTTTTCCTTTTCGAGCGCCTTGCCGACGATGGTCTCGATGTCGCCGCTCATGGTCTTGCTGATCATGGAGAGGCGGGTGGGTTCCGTTTCCTGGATGACCCGCACCGCTTCGTGAATGAGCTTCTCCGAGACGTCGTAAGGCATCCGCAGGGACAGCAGCTCGAACAGGATCACGCCCAGGGCGTAGACATCACTGCGGGTGTCGATGTTCGAGGGATCGCCCGCCGCCTGCTCGGGGCTCATGTAGGGCACCGTGCCCACCAGTTGCCCCAGGTTGGTCTCGACCGCGGTCATCTGAATGTCGCTGTCCGTAGCCCGGGCGACCCCGAAGTCGAGGATCTTGGGCTGTCCGTCCTGCGTGATGAGAATATTGCCCGGCTTGAGATCGCGATGGATGATGCCGTTCTGGTGGGCGTGTTGCACCGCGTCGCAGATTTTCGTGAACAGCTCCAGTCGTTGTCGGGTCGAGAGCTTGTGCTCGTCGGCAAAGACTGAAAGAGGCTGACCCTCAATCACTTCCATGGCGAAGTAGGGCACGCCCCCCTGGATGTCAGCCTGATAGACATGGGCGATTCCCGGATGGTTCAGGCGGGCCAGAATCTCCGCTTCGAGTTGAAACCGCTTCAGGAGGGTTTCGGTGAGAAAGCCCGGGCGAATCAACTTGAGGGCGATGTCCCGTTTGGGATGTTGCTGCTGGGCGCGATAGACGACGCCCATGCCACCCTCGCCAAGCACATCCTTGATGGTGTACTGATCAAAGGTGTCCCCCGGCTTGAGTCCGTCGCCCATGGCGACCTTTGAATGAAGACTCACTTCCGAGGTGTTGCTTGAGTCGGGATGTGTCTTTCCGATGGTTTCGTCGAAAGTCGGAACATCAGAGGGTCGCAAGGGCGGATCATTGGGCTCAGTGGAATCGCTCATGATCTTGATTGTACTGGGAGCAAGGGTTCACGAACTCATTGTGAAGATGCGAATTGCGCGTAGTCTCATGACGTCAGAAGGTACTGAGCATCTTGACATCAACGAGAATGAAAACGTGAGAAGAGGGGAGTTTCTACGCTCACGGTGCTATCCTGCAAGACTTTTCATGTCCTTCACCTGCCCTCGGAGCACTCCATGCGTCACAGTGTCGTTCTCATTCCCGGCGACGGGATCGGACCCGAAGTCACCGAAGCCACCAAGCACATTCTCGCCTCGGCCGGGGCAGATTTCGCTTGGATCGAGCATCAGGCGGGGATCGCAGCCTTGGAAGCGGGATCGGAGAGCGTACTGCCTCCCGAGACGATCCAGGCGATTATCAAGCATGGCGTCGCCCTCAAGGGTCCCTGCACCACACCAATTGGCGGTGGATTCACATCCATCAACGTGGCCTTGCGAAAAACCCTCAATCTTTATGGGGCCGTGCGACCCGTCCGATCTCTCGATGGCGTCAAGACACGATATGACAATGTGGATCTGGTGATCGTCCGGGAGAACACCGAGGGCTTGTACGCGGGCATCGAGAACAAGATCACCGAGGGCGTCATCACGTCGCTCAAAGTCGCCACCTATGAAGCCTGTCATCGCATCGCAAAGTTTGCTTTCGAGTATGCCGTTTCGAGAGGCCGGAAGAAAGTGACGGTCTTTCACAAGGCGAACATCCTGAAGCTGTCCGACGGGCTCATGCTCAAGTGTGCCCGGGACATTCACGAAAAAGAATACTATGGCAAGGTGGAATACCAGGAGCATCTGATCGACGCCGCCTGCATGCGACTCGTTCAGGATCCCCATTTGTTCGACGTCATCATGTGCGAGAACCTGTACGGCGACATGGTCTCGGATCTCTGTGCCGGACTCGTGGGGGGGCTCGGGGTGACGCCCGGCGCGAACTATGGCGATGAGCAAGCCGTCTTCGAGGCGGTGCATGGATCGGCTCCCGACATCGCGGGTCAGAATCTCGCCAACCCGTTGGCCCTGCTCATGAGTGCCGTGATGATGCTGCGACACCTGGCGGCAACACGAGACGATCAGGATTGCACCGCCATCGCTGATCGAATTCGCAATGCCTATAACGAATGTCTCCTGGCCGGCGAGAAGACCAAGGATCTCGGGGGTGACTTGCACACGGATCAATTTGCCGAGGCCATGGCCAAGCGACTTCAGGGCTGACTCGAAGAAGGAGAGTGAGGACGATGGATACCTCGACGCAATGGGAAATTCCGGGGGCCGATGGCGAGACGATCTTTGGCGACTGTCATCTGCCAGTTTCGGAATCGGGGGGCGATTTCGGAGGCGAGCGTGGGGAGCCCAAGGGGGTCATCCTCATCGCCCACGGCTTCAAGGGCTACAAGGACTACGGCATGTTTCCGAGGATCGCCCAGACCTGCGCCGAGGCGGGCTTCATCGCCCATCGATTCAACTTCAGCCATTCGGGAATGACGAACAATCTCGATACGTTCGAGCAGCCGGAGTTATTCGAGCAGGATACGTGGAACAAGCAAGTCAGCGACTTTCGTGCCGTCATCGAAGCGGTTGACCGGGGCGAGCTTGCCGGTTCGGGGAAGCCTTTCGTCATGTTCGGGCATTCCCGGGGTGGCGTTTCGGCGTTGCTCACTGCCGGGCGATTCGCGGACGACGGTTCGATGCCCCAGCCCTCGGGGGTCGTAACCGCGGCGTCGCCCAGCTCCAGTCTGAATCTCACCCGCGAGATGCAGGACACTTTGCTCGAGCAGGGCTATCTGGTGTCACCTTCATCCCGCACGTCCCAGGATTTACGCGTGGGCAAGGCGTTTCTTCTTGAGATGCTGGACGATCCCAAGACACATGACCTGCAAACTCAGGTGAAGAAAATCACCTGTCCGGTGTTGGTGATCCATGGCGATGATGACCCGACGGTGCCCAGTGAGAATGCAGGTGATCTGAAGGAGGCGGCGGAGCAGGGTGAATTGCTGATCGTCGAGGGAGGCAATCACGTGTTCAACACGCCCAATCCCTTGCCCCCAGATATGGCCAGCAGCAAACATTTGGAAACAGTTCTTGGAGCCCTGATTCGATTTTCTGAATCTCGATGTTGTGTATGACTCAATCTCTCGCTGGCCACCAAAGCCGGGCAAGAGTATAAGTGCGGTTACTACAGTGGTTTACGAGGCATCAAGTGGTGCCGGGAATACGATTCAGTGTTCAAGATCGTGAAAAAGCTCAATTCAAGAGCCCCGAGAAGGTTTCTTGCAAACTGTGCCTATTCTTCGACATAAGTCACACTAGGCTCGTTCAATTTGGGTGTGGTCTTTTTACAATGCACGATCACATCAGAAACTTGGCCGGGAGGCCATGTGAATATTGCGTAAGGAATGGAAAGGACACCACCATGAAACAGAACGTAGTAATAGCTTCAGTCATTCTGATACTCCTGATGATGGCTGCGGCCGTCGGACAACAGGGGATGAACGAGGCCAACCAACAGATTCCATCTGCTCAGCGGTCAAATCGCCTCAGCATCAACGACGCCCTGCCCTTGCTTCGCGATCTTCGGGGGAGGGTAGAAAGGCTTGAGGCCCGGGCCGCGCTGGACGGCGCTCGGTTTATGGATTCACCGAACTTTGATCAGGATACGGCAAATCAAAACCTGACCAATGCGGAACTTGAAGTGGATCCGAATGACAACGTGATCCAATTGATTCGCTTCGACATCATCGCCCCCAATCCGGATGACTACCTGAAGCTTCGTGATCTTGAGGACGAAGTGGCTGCGATTAAAAAGACAGTCGTGAACTTGGAACTCAAAGTCACTTCGATGAGCGGCCGGACTTCAGGAAGTGGCGGCAGTTATCGGGGCGGCAGCAGTCGATCAAACTCAAACTCTCGTCGACGCGCAGCACAAGCGGAATTGCTGTCGGAGTGGCGAAAGAGGTTCCGTGAAAAGAATGGCGAGATGTTGCATATGAAGCGCGACATTGAAAATCCTAAGCAGATCATTCACGGCAATTGGGGCAATCGCGTCATTACGCTTCGGACTACCGCGGACATGAGCAACGTTCTCAGTCGCGTGGACAACGGCCAATACCTCACGTGGAGAGGCCGACGTCTTCGCAGCGACGCGACGTCCGAAGAATGGGTCGTGTCCTCGATTTCGCGCTACGACCTTTGATCTGCCCCTGTACACGATCAATGAAATCAGATTCAACAAGGAATTTCGACAATGATTCGCTCAATCAACCGCTTTCTCAATCAACACATCGCCGTCCTCCTGTTGCTGGCGCTGGCGGTGGGGTTCAGCGCCACATCCTTGATGGCCCGTCTTCCCCAGGAAGAGATCCAGCAGGATCCAGATTGGCTCAAGTTTTGCACCTCCTGCGAGCAGCATGACGTGCTCAATGCGTTGGCCGGACGCTGGAACGCAACGCTCGAGCGTTCGCGCCCAGGCGAGGAGAATACATCGGTCGGCCTGGAGGTCGATTACCAATGGGTCTTGGGGGGACGTTTTCTTCTCGGCTCAATGTCAGGTTATCTCAATGGTGAGCAGATCGAAGGCCGTCATGTCCTGGGGTACGACAGTTTTCGAGGCGATTTCTTTGAAATCTGGTTCACCAACCAGAACACGTCATTCCAGTTGGCGAGAGGTCAATACGACGAAAAATCGAACCAGTTGATCCTGAAGGGCGTGAACGACGACGTCGAACTTGGTCGCCGGGATATCCCCTTCACGCAGACCATCACCTTCGGCGATGACGGATCGGCCACGTTTGAATTTGAACGTGAATTAGAGAAGGGCGTGAAAACCCGAACCGGGGCCTTGTTCTTCTCTCGCCTGGACTGAGTCTTGATCAAGTGAACTGATGCGACATGACGCCGTCAGCCATGCAGGCTGGCGGCGTTTTTTATGCTCGATCATTCGGTTGCGTCAGTCGCCTGTTGCTCGATCGCCACGGCCCGGGCCAGCAGTTCCACAGCCTCGGATGCATGGCCAAGATCGGACTGGATGTTGGCCATGTTCCGATAGGCGTCGGCGTAGCATGGCTCGGCTTCGATCACGAGCCAGCACTGTTTCGAGGCCTCCTCGAGTCGTCCAAGGACTCGCAGCGTCGAAGCCAAATTGCATCGCGTGGGTGCCGATTTTGGTTCGATTTCCAAGGCCGCCAGATAGCTGTCCGCGGCGGACTCATGCTTCCCCATCGACTGCATGATATGGCCCAGGTTGTGGTGGTAATCTGGACGTTTTGGTTCAGCTCGCAATGCGCTCCGCCAACATTCCGCGGCGGGCTCATATTGCCCCAACTGAAAAAGCAGCAATCCCATGTGATGCCACGCCTGATGGTGGTCATCCTGGATCCGGGTTGCCTCTCGATAGCTGGGCAAGGCGTCTTCGGGGCGTTGCATCGCCGAAAGCGTCGATCCAAGATTGAAGTGGGCGCTGGCGTGCGACGGATCGAGCTTGATGACGATTCGAAGCTGGGCTTCCGCTTCCTCAAGACGATCGGCCTTGATCAGGGCATTGCCATAGTTGTAATGGGCCGAGATAAAGTCGTCCTTTGACTGAACTGCTTTCTGAAGCCATTGCAAGGCCTCGTCGTTTCGATCCGTCTGGCTACACAAGGCGCCGAGCAGATTCAGGGCGTCCGGTTGAGCTGGATTGGATTCCAGCAGCTCCCGGTAGATGGCTTCGGCCTGCCCCATGCGACCTGCCTGGTGATGTTCGACGGCGCTCTGGAGGGTGGTGATTGGCATGGTGATCTTCCGTGATCGGGGATGTGGTGGCTTGGGGAGATGAAACGTCGAACCCAAGTCATCGGAACGATCGCGCTGATGACTTCAATCAGTGACTGCCACCTTGCGAGGGCTCGTTTAGGTGCCGTTCGATCCGGCCCAGGCCTGCTCAAGTTGCTCTCGGAGCTTCGAGGGTTTGGGTTCGATCGTCTCGATCAGGGGAGGCTCATGTGGGGTCACGCCATTGGCTTTGGCCTCAGTCTCATTCTGATCAACGATCGCCTTGGCATCGATCCGTCCATCCTGACCGACTTCCTCCACCCGAACCGAGACGCGTTTGGAGACGCCTCGTTCCTGCATGGTGACGCCATAGAGTTGGTCGCACGCCTGCATGGTGCG
>JAPULD010000127.1 GCA_027295365.1 Planctomycetota bacterium | reverse complement strand
CCGTCCAGTTTCATCACCAGCACGTTGGAAGGCTTGAGGTCCCGATGGATGATTCCCTTCTGGTGAGCGTGCTGCACAGCCCGGCAGACCTGAATGAACAGTTCAAATCGCTGTCGCATCGTCAATCGATGTTCATTGCAGTAGTCGGTGATCGATCGACCCTCGCGCACCAGTTCCATGACGAAGTACGGACGCCCGTCGCGTGTCGAGCCCGCATCGAAGACCCGAGCGATGCCGGGATGATCCATCATCGCCAGCGCCTGGCGCTCGGCCTCAAAACGAGCGATGACCTTTCGCGTGTCCATGCCGCGCTTGATGATCTTGAGGGCCACCAATCGATTCACCGGCTCGAATTGCCGGGCTTCGTAGACATCGCCGAAGCCTCCCTCGCCCAGACGATGCAAAATCTTAAAACGATCGATGGTCGTCCCGGATAGGTCATCATCGCGATCTTCGTCCATCGCCTCCCGGCTCGAGTCCAATTCGATCGGGGTCATGGTGATCCCTCGCTCGGCTCGGGATATCAATCGCTCGACCTGGCCACGGAGCGCCGGATCGTCAGGACACGCGTCATCGAGAAACGCCCTTCGTTTCGCGACCGGCTGATCCATCGCCTCATTGAACAACGTCTCGACGTGTTTGAAGCTTTCCGAATCCTGCATGAGCGACTCCTGGACCTAGGACGCGTGAACCGGTACCGCGACCTTCACTCTTCTCCGGATCATGATGCAAAATCTCAGTCGCGTTCAGGCCTCTGACGTCTCGATCCCCGCCTCTTCGGCGATCCACACCTTCGCAAAACGCCAATCCCGCTCGACGGTTGACAGCGACACCTCCAATGAATCGGCGATCTGGGGCAGTTCAAGACCCCAGACCACCCGCATCTTGACGATGTCAGCCTTGCGATCGTCCAGGGATTCCAGCTTTTCCAAAGCTCGCGCGAGATCTTCCACCGGCATCTGGTCCGCCGGGTCCGCTCGATCATCGACGAATTTCTGATCATCGAAGCTCAGCGTGATGTGCGTGTGTTCGCCTTTTCGCTTCAAGGTGTTTTTCTCGCGAGCATAATCGATCAGGACGCGAAGCATGATCCGGGTGGCGATGGAAAAGAAATGGCCCCGGTTGTCGTAGGCCTTGCGCTGGTGGATGAGCCGGAGGTAGGACTCGTTGACCAAGGCCGCCGGTTCGAGGGTGATGCGGCCGGCCCTGGCCCCGAACTGCTTGTTGAGCTGGGCCCGGGCCATGCGTTCCAAGTCGTCATACACCCGGACCATGAGGTCGTCCATGGCCCCGTCCCGGCCCGCCTCGACCTCGTTCAGCAGCCTCGTGATGTCACGAATCTCGGGCATGGGGAAATTTTACGAGAAATCCGCCTTGCCCGTGAAGGCCCGGGGCTCCGGGCTCGCGTACTGAGGGTGGCCATGACCTGCCCTGAGACTAGGGAGACAAAAGAGTGAGGAAACAGCAATGAAAATGCGAAAAACAACGTGTCAGCGCTTGATGACGAGGATCCTGATCTGTGTGCTTACGCTCGGTGTGCCACAGGTTAGTTCCGCACAACAGGTTTACGACTTCAACGTCATCAGTGGCGATTTCTCCAATGGAATGAATTGGTCGCCCCTGGGCGTCCCGGCGGCGAACGACGACGTCTTTGTGAGCCGATTGTTGCTCAACACCTGGGTCAACATCGACCAGCCTATCTTTTTCATCCGAAACCTCACGCTCAGCGATGGCGGTCGCCTCTTCAACACCGGCAATGAACTGGTCGTATCTGACACCATCCTGATCGACGGGCCGTTGCCGGGCATAGGGGTGAACGCCACAATGAACGTGAGCATTACAGGCTCGGGAAGTGGTATCACGACTCGCTTTCTGACGGTTCAGAATGCAGGTGTACTCGACCTGAACGGCGGAATTCTCGAAGTCGAGGAGTCCTGCAGTCTTGACGAGGACAGCCTGATCACCGGCGCCGGCGTGCTCACGATGACTTGGAATTCGTTTCTTACGATGGACAGTGTGGTTACTGGCTGTATTCGCCCGGAGGCTGGAGGACAGATCACGATAGACAAGACAAGTTCTGTGAGCTTGGATCTCGATGGTGCAGGTGCCATGGATGGCTCCACTTACATCGACCTTACGAACCCGGGTGCGGAGCTATTCATACAAGGTTCTCTTGCGGACAATTTCACAGGCTTTGTCGAGATCGGAAACGACTCGTTGTTGTTCTTCGGTCGCAATGACTTTGACGGCCAGATCGACATGGTCGCTGCACCGGGGATGGAGGCCAAACTTAGCGGGTGGATTAATCACGCTTCCATCGGCCAAATCGACTTCATGCCCGGTGCTTTGCTACGAGTGCTTACTGGTGACGGACGTGTCAATGCAGACACCATATTCCATTTGGGTGCAACCACGTTCGTCGCAACAGGAGCCTCGCTCCGGCTGTTGCAAGGAACTTATCGGTTTCAAGTTGGATCATCCTTCACGGTGGATGGAACACTGCATTTCGGAGGGGCAGAGGCACATTTTTCCAATCCGATCATCCAGGGAAGCGGCAATATACATCTTGGTAGTTTAACCGCATACATCGATGACAGCACGACCTTCAACGTGTCCGGATTTTGCAACTGGACGGCACGCACGTATTCCAGCCTGGGACAAACGCTTGTGATCAACGCGACCAAGATTACGGACGGCGATCCCAAATTGGACGGATTCGGCAACGCAGCGGACCTGGGCGGTGACCTTGAAATCAATACGCCGGATTCATGGCTGCTTAGAGGCCGAATATCGTTCGTGGATTTGGATCCGGATTCCGATCTCGATTTTCGCCTGAGCGGAGCGCCGCTGGTCATTGCCGGTTCCGGAGTTTTGGACGTGGAGAACAACGTGCTGCGTATTGACGTTCCGATCCAGATGGAGCCCGATGCAATCCTGTCTCCGATCAGTGCCGGGACCGTGTTCACGGAGCAACCCGTGACGATGCTGGGCGGCAGCATCAAAGGAGAATACAGCTTTATAAGTGAAACCTGGCTCGGAACCTATCTCCAGAATGCCAACCTGACGGTCGCCGGACCTTCAGATATAAAGGTGTTCGATTACCGTTGGAACGGCAATGGACCCGGGCCGACCTATCCGCAGATTACGATCCAGAGCGGTGGGTCTCTTGACATCGCTGCGTGGTCACTCGTACCCCGCAAGGGGCTCACGCTCGTTCGCGGTCCGCTGTCCGTGACCGATACCGCCGACGATGCCTGGGAGCTGACCGGGCAACTCGACCTGCACAGCACCTCTCTTTCCGGTTCCGAGATGGTCGTCACCGACACGGGCAAGCTCAACATCAGGCTCGGCGTGAGCACGATCTCGACGATCACCGCCCCATTGCGGATCGAGGAGCCCGCGTCGATGGAAGCCAAGTTCGGGACCACTGTCCAACTGATTAGCACGACAACCCTCTCGAGTACCCTCGGGGGGAGTCGAATCTGGGGCGCGGGCACCGTGCGACAGTTCGGCGATCTCGTCGTCGATAATGTCGGTGCATCCGCGTTTTCAAGGATCGATGTCGATTTCTACGACTGGGACGGCAACGAAGGTGGCCTCACCCATGTCATGGCAAACAGCCGTCTCGCCATCGACGTCGAGCAGATCGACCTGAACAACCCGCTCTTCGACGGGTACGATGGCGACATCGTGCTGGAGTCCGGCGCCGACCTGTCCGTCACCACCAGCAACGCCGACTGGAAGATGCAGGGCACGATGACCATGCACGGTGGTTGCACCATCACTGGCGATCCGATGTCGGTCGGCGGTCGCCTGGAAGGCAGCGGCAGATTCTTCTTCACCGACCTCAACAACGCCGGCGTGGTCGCGCCGGGCAACTCGGCCCCGGGCAGCCCCTTCGGCGAGATCACAGTGTCGTTTGCCGCCTACGAGCAGTTTCCAGGCGGCACGCTCGAGATCGAGATCGGAGGCACTACGCCCTGGTCAGAGCACGATCTGATCAGCGGGAG
>JAPULD010000126.1 GCA_027295365.1 Planctomycetota bacterium | reverse complement strand
GTTGCAGAAACGCACGAGATCGAAGGCCTTAGGCAGATCGATTTTGACGGGGCAGGGCTGGCCGAGCCGGGCCAGTCCGCCGTTTCCGGGATCGGTCAGCCAGAGCTTGCCGATCCTGGGCGATTGCTTGAGTTTCCAGGCCAGGGCGTGTTCGCGGCCTCCGCCTCCGATGAGAAGGACATTGCATTGTGATGGGCAGGCGGGGGGTTTCTTGCGGCTCATGGCGGGAGTGTAGTCCGAGCCACGTTGGCAAGCGACCACGTGAGCGTGGGGCTGGAATTTTGACCTCGAATTCCCTGGAATCCGTTCAGCCGGGTTCTCGGACGGTCGATGTTTTAAGAGCGGGTGACCTTCCTACGCGGCACCCCTTGGAGACGAACCGTGGCGGAATCAAAGCCTTTGCGATTCACAGCGCCTTTCGGACCGGTCGATCCTCCTGCTTCCAATCTCAACGCCATCCAAATGGATCTGCTCGAACATTCCGCCTCCGGGATCCGCATGAGGGGCAACGCCACCCAGATCCTCCAGCAATGGAAAACCACGAGGCGGCCGCGTCTTCAGAGTGAAGAACGAAAAGCGGCCTGACCAATATCTGACCTGACCAAGATCTGAATTGAAACGGGTGCCACGCCTCATCGCCCCGCGTGAGGTGTGCTTTGTGGAATCTCTGTGGCAATTTAAACATGCTTCGCCCGAGGGGTCGAAGCATGGCACCCGGCATCGCACTACGGTCGAAGCGTCGCGCCCTGCGAATCGACTTGACCTGGACATCGAAAAATTGGGTGCCACGGACAGCGCAATGGAGTGAAGCGGAATGAAGTCGTCCGTGCGTTGCGTAATCGATCGCACATCACACGGACGACTTCGCTTCGCTTCGCTGTCCGTGGCACCCGACATCCGGCACCCGACATCCGGCACCCGACATCCGGCACCCGACATCCGGCACCCGACATCCGGCACCCGGCATCCGGTATCCGACATCCGGCACCCGACATCCGGCACCCGACATCCGGCACCCGGCACAACAAATGAGATGATTCGTCGTTATCCCCGGGATTTTTTCGAACGACTCGTGATGCCGGTCCGCGATCGGGCCATGCCCGGCTTCGCCTTGGGGGCCTCGATATCGTCGAGCGTCATCTTCTTCTCCGCTCCATACTCGGGCATCGACTTGACCTCTTTGAGTTTGTCACGAAGGTTCGCGGCCTTTTCGAACTCCAAAGCCTCGGCGGCAGCGAACATCTCCATTTCCAACACCTCGATCAGTTCGTCCCGGTCGTATTCCTTCTCGCTGGCCGACGTGTGCACCGCCTTCCGGGCGGTCTGTCGGGCCTTGAGTTCCATCTCGATGCCCCGGCGGATCGCCTTCTTGATCGTCTCGGCCTTGATGCCATGCTTTTCGTTGTAGGCCTTTTGCTTGGCCCGGCGGCGATCGGTTTCGTCGATCGCCCCCTGCATCTGGGGCGTGACCTTGTCGGCATACATGATGACCTTGGCATTGACGTTACGCGCGGCCCTTCCCATGGTCTGGATCAGACTCGTCTCGCTGCGCAGGAACCCCGCCTTGTCTGAATCGAGAATGCAGACCAACGACACTTCGGGCAGGTCGAGCCCTTCGCGCAGCAGGTTGACCCCGATCAACACGTCGAACTTGCCTTCACGCAGTTCGCGCAGGATCTCCACCCGCTTCAAGGTATCGATCTCGCTGTGCAGGTAGCGCACCTTCAGACCCTGGTCGTGAACGTATTTGGTCAGGTCCTCCGCCAGGCGTTTGGTGAGCACCGTCACCAGCACGCGCTCGCCCATGTCGCGCCGGATCGTGGCTTGCTTGAGAAGGTCCGCCACTTGTCCCCGGGCGGGGAGGATCTCGATGACCGGGTCAAGCAATCCGGTGGGGCGAATGACCTGCTCGACGACCTCGCCATCGCATTTTTCCAATTCATAGGGACCGGGCGTGGCGGAGACGAAAATCGTCTGGGGCGCGAGCTCTTCGAACTCGGCGAACGTCAAGGGCCGATTGTCCAGGGCGCTTGGGAGTCGAAAACCATGATTGACGAGGGTCGTCTTCCGGGCGCGATCCCCGTTGTACATGGCCCTCACTTGAGGCAGCGTCGCGTGGGACTCGTCGATGAACAACAACCAGTCGTCCTTCCCCATCCCCGGCACGTGTTGGAAATAATCCATCATCGCGTAGGGGCGTTCGCCCGGCTTCCTGCCATCCAGATGCATGGAGTAATTCTCGATGCCCGAGCAGTAGCCGACCTCCTCCATCATCTCCAGGTCGTACTTGGTCCGGGCCAGCAATCGCTGGGCCTCCAGCAGCTTGCCTTCGTGCCGCAGGGCCATGACCTGCTCGTCCAGCTCGGCTTTGATGTTGGCCAGGGCCTGTTCGAGTTGATCCTCGGGCATCACGTAATGCACAGCGGGAAAGATGAAGACCTTGGATTCCTCCGCGAGGACCTCGCCCGAGGTGGGGTGGATCAGTTCGAGCCGCTCGATGTCGTCGCCAAAGAATTCGATGCGGATCGCGTATTGTTCGTAGGCGGGGTAGACCTCGATGACGTCGCCACGAACCCGGAATGTGCTCCGCTCGAAGGTCATGTCGTTTCGACGATACTGCATGTCCGTCAGACCGATCAGGAATTCCCGCCGGTCGAGGGTTTGTCCCGTGGCCAGGGCCAGCACGCGTTCCTTGTAGGAGACTGGCGAACCCAGCCCGAAGATGCAGCTGACCGAGGCGACGATGATGACGTCTTTCCTGGAGAGGAGACTGCTGGTCGCCGAGAGACGCAGTCGATCGAGGTCGTCGTTACGCGAAGCGTCCTTCTCGATGTAGATGTCCCGTTGGGGGATGTACGCCTCGGGCTGGTAGTAGTCGTAGTAGGAGACGAAGTAGCTGACCGCATTGCGGGGGAACAGCTCGTTCATCTCCTCGTAGAGCTGGGCCGCGAGAGTCTTGTTGTGGCTCAGGATCAACGCGGGTTTGCGTTGCTGGGCGATGACGTTGGCCATGGTGAAGGTCTTGCCCGTCCCGGTGGCCCCGAGGAGCGTATGGAATTTTCGCCCCGAGGAAAGCGCAGAGCATAGCTCCTCGATCGCCTGGGGCTGATCGCCCTTGGGGGAGAAGTCGCTGACGAGTTGGAATTCGCCGTCTTGTGTTGGCATGGGGGGATTGTAGGGCGGGCGTGACGGACGTGTTTGGGAGAGGTAGACGAGCCTGAAGCGCCATCGCCTTGTACTTGTGGCACTTGCGATCGTGATCCTGACGATTTTGCAAGGACGATCAATCCTGAAGAATTCCATGCTGATTGACGATGATGGATCTGTCAGTCTTCAGTCTCATGGCACGACGAGACGCCGGTGTCTTCCAGGCTATGCCATGCTCGAATAGGGGATGCCCCAATGAATGCAAGAATGGATCGTCAAAAATGGTGTCTGGTTGGAACGATTGCCGTGAGTGCGATTCTGACAGGCCCGCCTGTGGTGACCGCCCAGGAACCGGCTACCTTTCAAGGACTTGGCTTCCTCTCTGATTCATACCGCAACAGTTTTGCCTATTCCATCTCAGCCGATGGAAGAGTGGTTGTCGGTGAAAGTAAGAGCGATTTAGGTTCGGAGGCATTTCGATGGATGCAAGCAGAAGGCATGATCGGACTCGGGTACGTGTCAGGAGATCCGTTCAGTGCAGCCAACGGTGTTTCAGATGACGGATCGATCATCGTCGGCGGTCCATTTGAAGCCTTTCGATGGACGAGCGAATCCGGAATGGTTGGATTGGAATCAGGATTGGAGGGAATAGAATTTTCAGCCGCTTATGATGTTGCCGCCAATGGTCAGGTCGTCGTTGGCATTGCGAATGCCCCAAGCTGTTGTCGGGCTGTGCGATGGACCGCAGAGAGCGGAGGGGAATATTTACAAGTTGGGTCAAACAGTGTCTTCGATAGTCATGCAAAATCGGTCTCTGACGACGGATCAATCGTGACCGGGCGAGCAATTTTTCAAAGTGGACCGGTTTGCTGTTCAACTCTTGTCGAGTCAGCCTTTCGCTGGAGTCTCGAAGATGGCAATACCCCATTGCTTGATTCATCCGGAAATATCATTCACAGTTATTCGGTAGGCATGTCTGCGAATGGTTCGGTCATTGTTGGATCATTTTATTATCCAGCAACTGGCTATGACGCCTTTCGATGGACACAAGAGGGGGGCATGAGAATGCTCGGTGTTTCTCTCGAATCTGAATACTGGGGAACTGCTTGGGGAGCCTCTTCTGATGGAACGGTTGTGGTGGGTGAAGGTCCGACGGACTCTGGACCCGGGGCATTCATCTGGGATACGCGGCATGGCGTTCGGAACCTCAAAGTCTTGTTGGAAGTTGATTATGGACTGAACCTTAAGGGCTGGACATCGATGGGCGCCACCGGAATTTCAAACGACGGATCGACGGTGATCGGAGTGGGTACAAATCCGGATGGCGATCGCGAAGCCTGGGTCGCGACGATTCCTCTCTTTTGTGTCGCGGACACCGACGATGATGGATCCGTAAACGTGATGGATCTGCTGGCCGTGCTGAGTTCATGGGGAACGTGTGATCCGCTCTGCCCTGGCGACCTCAATGCCACCGGCGCGATCAACGTCACCGACCTGATCACATTGTTGTCATCGTGGGGCGGATGCCCTGAGTGATTGAATTTGTCATCCGTTCCGCCCGATCGCCAGCAACGCCGCCGGTCGGGGGCGCACCACCGACCACACGCCCGGCAGGGCAGCCAGAAGCGTCAAGCCCACGAGCACCCCCCAGCCGATCAGCGTCGGGATCGTCGGGAAGATCAGATGCACATCCAACCCCGCCAGTTCGCGATAGTTTTCATTACCCAGCCAGGCCAGGTGCATACCAAGCAAAGTGCCGATGGATGATGCCGTCAACGCGATCAATGCCGCCTCGGCCAGGATCAAACGCACCAGGAGCCAGCGCATCCCACCCACGGCTCGCAACACGCCATATTCGTACAATCGCGATCGGATGTTCGCGAGCAGGACGTTGCACGCCGCGATGCACGCAAGGAAAAGTGCGGCGAACGCGATCGTCGATTGAATCGTCATCGTCGTGTATGCGATGTCGTTGACCTTGTCTGTGATCGTGCGGCTGGTCCAGAACAACAACCCGGGAGCCGCGGCCATGACCTGCCTCGTCGCCTCGGCGTCGGTGATGTCGCTGGATAGTTCGAGCTGGAGAAAGTGAATGTCGGTGTTGCCATACCTTTCAGCAACGATGTCCCCATCCATGAACACCCCCGAGACGGCCAGTTCCATGTACGTGTTGCGCATGCCGAATAACTGGGCGGTGATCTCCAGCCAGCCCGCGTCGATGACACCCAGGATTTCATAATCATGGTGGTTTTCCCCCGAGCCCAACGTGAGCACATCACCAACCCCGATGTTCTTGGCAGTCAGGAAACGCTCGGCGACGATGATGCCCTCGCCTCTTTTGACCCGGGGCAACACTTCTTCGGGATCGCCCTGGATCCAACGCGTGGGATTGATGGCGAAGAACACATCCACATCGGTGCTGAAGCACTTCACGCTCCGGGGTCCCATGTTCTCGAGCCCGAACACCTGACGATTGAACACGCGCAGGGGCAGGTAGCGCAGGGGACAGGATACCTCGACGAAAGGAAGCGCCTCGATCGCTTGCTGTTGGGCCGGCTTGATCCCCACCACGCCAAAGGCGATGCCATCGGCGAACCGCATCGTGTACAGCCAATGGTTCATGAGCGAGAGGTTGTTCGACCAGGTGCTGACGAGCATCGCGATGCCCACCATCATCGCCCCGGCGGTGAAGCCATTTCGAAATGGCATCGTCAGGGTGGAACGGGTCAGGACATCCTGAGGCAACCGGAGTGCCATGCTCAGCAAAGGGGAGAACACTCCCGTGATGAGAAAAAGCAAAGGCACCGCCAAAAGAAAAGCCCCGATGAACACCAAGGGGATGCCGGCGTAGGCGTACCACTGAAAGCGTAGGGTGGGATCGGGAATCTGAAACAAGCCGACTTGCAGAGCGATCATGCCCAGGCCAATCAAACCGGTCATGGCGATCGACTTCATGGGAAGCGGGCGGGCTCTCGCGCTCATCGCCTGCAAAGGCGGGACGCGGCTGGCGAGAATGGCCGG
>JAPULD010000125.1 GCA_027295365.1 Planctomycetota bacterium | reverse complement strand
CAGCTGGCATTAATCACCGGAAATGAAAAGTATCGAGAGCGAGCGGAGAAAATACTCCTGGCGCTGTCGGGTGAAGCTAAGCGGGGAGCCATGGAATCATCGGCTTTCGCCAGGGCGTCGGTGATCTTGCGCGACTCGTCCACCGCGATGGGGTCCGTCCAGATCACGTCAATCCGACGATCCCGGGGCGTCGTGCGATAGAGCCCATGCACATCAAGGGCATGAAGGACCAGTTCGCACAGTTGGCGAATGCCGGCTCCATACGTGACGCGCTTTCGTTTCACCTTGGCGATCGTGCCCATGAGGCTGATCCGCAAGGCATTTTCCGAAGTGAGGTTGCCGACCCTGGCCTTGATGTGACCGGCTGCGGCGGGCGTGACGCCCGACGCTTTGTCCAGGGCCTCGCGTAGTTCCTCCAGATGGGCTTTCTCCGAAGGCGAGTCGGCATCACCGCCGAACCCTTCGATCGACGCATCGAGATTGTCGGTCATCCACATCTGCCCCGGCCCGACGGGTCGGTCGGTGAAGCCGTCGATCCCCTTGCCCAGCCACATCCTGAAACTCTGCATGGTCACGCGATTGGCGCGATCCGAGAGTCTCGTGTTCAGTTCGTCCTGCAAGGGGATGAGCGGCTCCACATCGCTGAGCCCTTGATAGACGAATGGCTGGCTCAGGTTCTGGATGTGCACCACCGGCAAGCGCCCGAGTCGATTGGTCGATTCCGCGACCAGCTTGTGATCCTCGTACCGTTGCACGAGCGTCGAGGAATGAATTTCCGTGACCGTCTTGCTCGCCCTTTGTTGGAATGGATGGGTTCGCGAGGCGATCCGTCGGGTGAGTCTTTGCAATGCCGTGACCCGCTGGATGTCGTTGATCGGCTGCTCGTAATGCAAGATGTACACGTCAAGCGTGCGATAGTCGCTGTTGTCGAGCAAGGGAATCGCCCGGGGCGCCTCGACCGTCTCGATCACGATGGCGGGGCCTATCCGTTCGAGCAGGTCCCAAAAGGCAGGGTTAGACGGGACGCTCCCGGGCGATTCGTTGGTTGATGCGGGTTCACTTGCGTTGCCGCTTCGCTTGATGAGACGCGACAAGCCATCGGTGGCCACGAGAAAATCGACGTGTCCGTAGACGGCACCCAGCAAAGCCGCGTTCTGCCACAGGGAGTTGCCCCCATTGGCGGAGATGACCTCGTCGAGGATCGCCTCGATCTCGGCGCGTTTCGAGCCGTTCTGGGCCAGGCTGACGATCTTGGGCGGCGCGGGGAACATGAAATCGACGAGCGTGTGAATACGCCAGGCGATGTCGTTCTCGATGACGATCTCTCGTTGGGCCAGATCGTCGCGTTGCAGTCGCTGCTTCTCGATGAGTCGTCCCGGCAAACCGACGCGTTGGAACGGAGCCCCGACGGATCCGCCCAGCACCGTCGGTTCGGACAAGGCGTTGCGGTAATAGCTCCAGAGCCGCTTCATCCTGGGCAACGTGAGCGATTCATGTTCCTCCAGCAGAAGCTCCAGCAATGGTTCATCAAGCGGAATCGAGTGGAAGGGCGCGAGTTCGTAAGTCACAGGAATGTTCTCCGTAATGCCGGCCAGCGTCGTTTCGCGTGGCGTTCACATTGATCGAAACGGATAAGACGGCGCGCACCACCACGCGCGGCAATGCCCCAAGTTCCTGTCCCGTGAGGAGTAGAAATTTTTCGCCGATTCTCAGATTCAAGATTTCTCAACCCTCCCCGCGCGCACAAGAGAGCTTCGGTATGGCACATATCCCCCAGGCGTCCCGAGTTGGTGCCCCTGGGAATGACCGGGATGCCTTAGCCCGATCCATTGCCCATTCGACATTTCGCCACCACTGGTAGGCCCGATAGGCCGAACACACGTATCTGATCCGCATTGGCGCAGACATAACACAGGGCAGCGCAACACCTGGAGGCGCTGTTTTTGACGCCCAAACGATTCTCGTACGGAATCGACAGTCTGATACCGCCCTTCACGTGGCCTTTCTTGAGGTGATAATGGGCGATTATCGCAATCGAGGTGTTGTCAGCCGGCCCCGATTGACAAGCAAACCTGACAAGAAGGCAGTGGTCTCACGATCAGGTGATAGCGAGGATCCGATCGCTAACGTGGGGCTTGATGATGTCGAGGTCGAGGTTCAAGTCAGTCACATCAGTCGACCTGTCGCCCAACCTGACCGAAATGTGCGCCCGGTCCCAAGTGTCCTCGTTTTTTCAGCGACGGACCAGGACGTGAAGCCGAGGGTGTTGATGATCAGGTCAGTGCTTCAACAAGCCCGGGGAGATGAAAGAGATCGAACGACAAGGGTAATCAATTCGTTGAGTGTAAATGATTTGCCAAGGGTTCATACCTTTCACGTTGTTCCGATCGTCGATCAGACCCACGCGAATCCGGAAATTACCCCACCTCATCACCGGATTGACCATAGCACTGTACTTCCGCTGGCCCCGTTGGTGACGGAAAGAACGCATAGGATCTCATATATGGATCGGATTGATCAGATATGCCTGAACGCTACAAAAAACGAGGTTTTCCCTGTTTGACCGCGTCTCCCACACAAAATCATCCAATTTCCTTCACCAACATGTCAAAAACCAGCCGGCCGAGTTCATAGGTCTGTGATCAACCCGACTGAGCAATGAAGCCCAGCGCCAAAAACACGAAAAGGAGATCGAACATGAACCAGCAGATGAACAACGCGATGTGCATGTTGGACGAGAAAATGGATTCGATGATCGCCCTGATGAACGACATGAAGGAAATGATGGCGTTTCCCACCAGCTGCAAAGACGCCCCCGCTGATCAGTGTGGCCCGTCCGACTGCATGGATGATTCGCCATGCTGCCCCCAGAATTGAAGACATTCATCTCCCGGTATAATTAGGCTTAGGACTCTCTGGGAGCATGAAAGATGTCGAACGTTGAAACAGGCCAATCAAGGAGTGATACACAATCTACACTTTCGGAGCTGACGTTCGCCGAGGCCTTCGAAAGTGACATGGCCGAAAACCTCTTGGCGTCCATTCGCCTCGCCGCGATGAGATGGCATTTTTACAAGAACAGGCCGGATGATCAGCAAGAGATCGCCGCCTGTGCCATGTATGAGATGATGATGGATGACAAACGTCATCCAAGATCTGAACTCATTCCGATTGCCCGTGGCTACGTCAACATCATGTGCAAGAAGGACTGGACGACTCGAAAAAAACTGGATGCTCGATTACGAAAGCTCGGCAGAAAAATTCCCAAGTCATACGGCAATTCTCCTCCAAAGAAAAACCACGCTCGCCGTCTCAGAGAAATCATGAAACGTATTGAATCGGAATCCCGTAAGCGCATTACTCGCACTCGGCAGATCCGGCGGCGTCTGTGCAATGACTTTGCACAGGGCCGCCGCGACAAGGAGCC
>JAPULD010000124.1 GCA_027295365.1 Planctomycetota bacterium | reverse complement strand
AAGCAGAGGCCCCGAAGAGTATCGATCACCATCAATCGGAAGCATGTTTCCTGAGAGTGGGCCGAGCGCCGAGGGGATACTTTCCCAGGGGAAGGGGGGCTTACCGAGTGAGCAATTGGAGGGGGATTCAGGGGGATCCGGGGGTTCCGGATGCCACGAGATCAGAGTTTCCGGCAAGGCTTGCGTTGGTTGTGATGCCGCTCAATACCTGGACGAATTGAAATGCATATGGAACCTCAAATAGATCCGATTTGCCTTTCCTTGCTTGCTCGATCTTTCCATCTCTGAAGTAATGGCTAGTTCCGATTTTTGTTATCACACACGCGCAAACAATTACCAGGCAAGTAGTTGGCTACTTCTTGTCCACACGCCTGGTAATCGCTGCTGCCTCGTAAACTCATGTAAACAGGAGCGTTACAGCTTCGTACTCCAGTTATCCACATTTCATTCCCACGCCGAATCCGTAAGGGTTTCGTATGCATACACGATCAAACGTGAAGAACACCATCTCACGACGCGTTCCAATAACAAGTTAATTGATTCTCACTAACAGGAATGACAAATCGTCGGCATACCCGTCGTTGAGACCCTCGCCAACCTCTGATTCCAGGACCAATTCCACCCGCCGACATCCCTTGGGAATGGTTCCTTTGGTCTGTCGATGGAGCAGTCCGGTCAGGGCTTCCCCTTCGCCCCCAATTTCTCGCTGACGATCCGCCAGGGTGACAGGGCCGATCGAGTCTCGGCCCAGTTCCATCCCGTTTTCATCGCGGAAAATCGCGATCACGCTGGCGAAATCCCTTTGCTGGGCGAATCCCCCCAACCAGCCAGAAAACTCAAAGCCGCATGCTCCCCGATCGATGTCTCCCGCCTTGGAGCCAAGGTCAATCGTCTGGGTCATCATGCAATCCGAACCCTTTACGCCATGGAAGAAACTCGAACCTCGTTCCGCGCAACCGTGATCATTCGAGGTTGGATAGCCTTCGTTGGATCCGTACGCAAGCGTGGACATCGCCCCCTCGTCGATCCAGCCTGCGATGCCATGGTTCACTTCGGGATCCGATTCGGGCAACGCATATTCGGCATCGCCATTCACGATCAGGTTTACGTCGTAGGCAAGCGATCGTGGAAGCCCACTGGGGACGCCATCGAGATTCCAGGCGGGATCGATCGTGACGCCAAGATGCGTCATCGCCGTCACTGCGATGTCAACGACATTGGGCGTGGGATAGATGATGCCTCTGGCCGCGCTCGAGCCGCTTGCGATGTAGGGGATCTTGCGATGCTTGGGTTCATCGCGTCCATGACTCCCATCGAGCGTGCCCCCATGGTCGGAGCTGACCAGGATTAACCAGTCTTCCTGTTCGTACGTCACTCGGCTTCGCACCGCATCGATCAAGAGACTCAGTTGACCATCCACCTCTTCGATTTCCGCGATGTACTCGGGGCTGTCGGGGTGAAAGCCAAAGTTGTGTCCAGCGCCGTCAACATCGGCAAAGTAGAAGAACACGACATCGAGTGGTTCATTGGCCAGAAGGCCCGCCGCGAGAAGCACCAGCTTCTCGTCGCCCCCATCGTCGTAGTTGATGAAGACCGCGTGGCTGGTGTGGGCAGGGGGCACCAGAAACTTCGACAGGGGCTCCCATGAATTGAACGCCGCGGTGATCGCCTCTGGTTTTTGTTCCCTGAGCCTGGTGAAGAAGTGGGGGTAGCGATCGTACGCCGGCCTTCGGAAATCATTGTCGGGGACGTTGTGCTTGGGCAGCCAGACCCCCGTCAGCATGCTGCTCCACCCGGGGCCGCTCACCGTGATGCGGCTGGTCCTCGCCTCCAGGCTGTAACCCCCGTCGGCCATCAGGGCATCGATGTTTGGCGTATCGGCCTTCATCATCGCGTCGGGCCGCAAGCCATCGATGCCGATGATGAGGACTTTGGGAGCCTTTGATTGAGCCGCAAGCTCGGATCCAATCGACGCGAATAACACGGAGAACACCAAACAAGACTTCAAACCCAACATGCATTACTCCTCAAAATTCAACTGGTTTTGACGCCATGGTAGTGAGTCATCGCCATCGAAGTATTGAACTACTTGCCCCTTACTGATCATGAGTTTTCCCCACCCCCATTGAGACTCGGGGCGAAATGCCTATCATGCGGCTGACCCCTGTTTTTCATATTAAACCCCATCCACAAGGATCCACGCACCATGCGACGCGCAAAGATTTCCGTCATCGGTGGCGGCAACGTCGGGGCCTCGTGTGCCCTCTGGGCCGCGAGCAAGGAACTGGGCGACATCGTCGTCCTGGACATCCCATCGGCCGAAAACCTCGTCAAGGGCAAGATGCTCGACCTGGCCCAGTGCGGCCCCGTCGAGATATTCGACTCCAGCATCATCGCCACGGCCGACTACAAGGACACCGCGGATTCGGATGTCGTCATCGTCACCGCGGGCATTCCTCGTAAGCCCGGCATGAGCCGCGACGACCTGATCGCGACGAACGTGAAGATCGTAAAGTCCGTCGCCGAGCAAGTGGCCACGCACAGCCCCGACGCGATCATGATCATCGTCTCGAATCCCCTGGATGCGATGGTCTTCACCGCGTGGCGGGCCAGTGGCTTCCCCACCAACCAGATCGTGGGTCAGGCGGGTTGTCTGGACGTGGCGCGCTACAAGACGTTCATCGCCCAGGAAACCGGATTCAGCGTCGAGGACATCAACGCCCTCTTGCTGGGCGGTCATGGCGACACCATGGTGCCATTGCCCCGCTACACGAACATCAGCGGCATTCCCATCAGCAACTTCATCAGCGAAGATCGACTCAACGAGATCATCGAGCGAGCCAAGATGGGGGGTGGCGAGATCGTCAAGCTCATGGGCACCAGCGCGTATTACGCCCCCGCGTCCGGTTCGGTGCAGATGGCCGAGGCCATCATCAAGGACAAGAAGCGAATCCTGCCCTGTGCCGCGTATTGCGATGGGCAGTATGGCATTGACGGCTACTTCATTGGCGTGCCGGCGGTAATCGGCGCAGGGGGCGTCGAAAAGGTGATCGAGATCGATCTCAACGACGACGAAAAGGCGTTGATGGAAAACTCATACAGCGCCGTGAAGGAACTGGTCGAGATCGTCAAGACCACATTCCCGGAGCTGGCGGAAGCGACGGTCTAGGACACAAGCCCATAGAAACTCATTCAACCCAGGGATCAACATCCCTGGGTTTTTCTATGTAACGATCGACTCGTCGTATCGAAAATCATCAAGGCGTCTGGGATTGATTGGGTGTCGTGTTCGAGTGCGTTGGACTCGTCTGAGGCCGTGCGAGTCCCATGCCCCAGAACGCACACGAGATCATCACGAAGACGAGCAGGACGATGATGACGAGGACGCCCCCTTGCATGCGGGATTCGTGAGGGGCATAACTCACCGGCTCGCCTCGGGGGTCCGCGTCGCGCCATCCCAGATCGCGCAGTGAAAACGGCTTCGTGCAATTGGGGCAGCGTCTTTTCCCTTTGGCGATGGTCGAGGCCAGATTTTCATCGCAATGTTGACACACCTTGTTGTGATAGGAAATGTCATCAGGCTCGAAAGCAGAGGTGACCGATTGTCTTTCCATCTCGAGCGGCGAGGTCTGCTTCGCGCCCCGGGCCCCCCAGATGATCTGCACGAAGCCCAGGAATCCAAGCCCGAAGTAGAGAATCCAGGAGCCGACGCTGGTGCGAGGGGGGAAATACCAGACGAGCAGACCAAGGCCAAGTTGCGTGAGCACGCCCAGGATGAAACTCGCCAGCCGCCTGATGCGGAACGCCTGTCGGTCATTCACGTGCGCATGACAACTGGGGCATTGGGCGGGATGTTGCGGCTCATGAGCCCAAAAGACATACGCACACGCGGGGCAATGCCTGGGGTTCCCAGGGTTCCGGGGAGGATCAGTTGAAAGGGTCTCAGTTTTCATGCATCACACATTCAGATCGTTCGATCGTCACTGAGACATGGTAGACCACATCACATGGGTCTCATTCGAGTTCGTAATCGATCTTGAAGATCAATTTTCTGGCCTGGAAACGGCTCGAATCTACCTTAAAAATACCCTAAAAGATTGGAGAAATTGGCTGGTTTTTCTGGCCCCCTTGCTTTTTGGCATTAGCCTTAAAAGGTGAGTGCGTCATTTTGAACGACTCGCCTATTGCCACCCCCGGACCACCCCCGGACCACCCCCGGACCACCCCCGGACCACTCGGTCTCGCCCGACTCCTCCGGCATCGACACATGCCATTGGAGCCCGATTGAAAGCCTGCCGCACGATTCCCGGGAAAGGAGGCACTGCATGGGTTGGCCAATCCATCCGGAAGATCATGTTGATACGCCCGAGGCCCAAAAGTCGTTCACGAGACATCTCATGTATCGCGAAACCATCATTGCCATCAGCATCCTCATCCTCCTGATGGGGGTGGCCCTGACCCTGGCCACGCTGCTGTTCCCGGCCATGTGGGCGTTGGGGGCCATGTTTTTCTTCGCCTACATGTTGCTGTTCACCCTTCCCATGTGGGGGGGATTATTCGAAGACGACATCGAGGACCAAAAGAAACTGCATCAGGAGCACGAGCAGGAAGACTCCTCGAGTTGACCAAACCCGCGCCGGTGCGACGTCGTGGTATCGATCTTGCCAGAGTCTCCGTGTCACCCCCTCATGGATGACTCCCACACACACGTGCCGGCCGAATCTCGCAAGCCCGCGGAGCCCCGACCGCGGGCTTGTCCTTATCACATTTGAGGCATTTGATGATTTCGGGTGTGGGTTCTGACACTTGGCTCATGGCTAATCGGTGGTGGTTCATGGCCTTCCAGGGGTCCTCATCGTACACTCCTACCGAACAATTCCCTGTCCTACTCATGCCCGATTCTCCTCCATCCCGCGGCTTCCCTTTTGGCATCATTCTCATCGTGTTGATCATCGTGGGGGTGCCGGTGGTGGCGATCTACCTCCACTCGATCCGAAGCGGACGATCCATGCGCGACACCATGAAAGACGTTTCGGGCGTCGGGGGTGAAGATGTGCCTGACTCAATTGATTCGACAGGTCATACTGACGCGCGATTGACTTCCCGCGCCATCGGTCGATCAGCTTCGGATCGACCTTATATCACTCACGTCACGGCAGCCGACCTCGATCAGGATGGCCTCCTTGATGTGCTGGTTTCCGATGCCACCACCAACCGCGTCAGTTGGATACGCCAGGAGGCTCCGGGTCAATTCAGCGAGCGGGTGATCAGCCCATTCCTCATGGCCCCGGCCCGCACTCAGGTGATCGATATCGACCTGGATGGCGATCTGGATGTGCTGATCGCGGGTTTGGGTTCATTGTTCCCGAGCAACGAGAAACTGGGTCAGGTGCTCATCCTCGAAAACAATGGCACAGAATCCTTCACCCCCCACGTCGTCGCAAAGCGTCTCCCTCGCGTGGCGGATGTCAGGGCCTCGGATCTCGATGGCGATGGCGATCTCGATCTGGCGGTGGCGGCGTTCGGAGCCGAGGAAGGCAACCTGACCTGGTTGGAAAACCAAGGCGAGTGGAACTTTCTCTCGCATCCTCTGCATTCGCTGAGCGGCACCATCGACGTGATCCCCGAGGACATCGATGGCGATGGCGATGTGGATCTGGTGTGCCTGGTCAGCCAGGAATGGGAGGAGATCCACGCCTATCTCAACGATGGTTCAGGTCAGTTCGAGTTCAAGCTTTTGTACGGCTCCGGCAATGACGACTACGGCTCCAGCGGGATCAGTCTGGCCGACCTCGATGCCGATGGCGATCTCGATCTGCTGTACACCAATGGCGACGGGTTCGACTACAGCCCGCCGCAACCCCGCCCCTGGCATGGCGTGCAGTGGCTGGAGAACGATGGCGACTTGAACTTCACGTTTCATCGTCTGACAGATTTTCCGGGGGCCTATGCCCCGACGGCATTGGACTTCGATGGCGACGGTGATCTCGATCTCGTGGCGGTCAGTTGTTTCAACTACTGGAATACCCCGGCCGCCCAGAGTCTGATTTGGCTTGAAAACAATGGTGATCGTACGTTTACGACTCATGCACTCGCCAACGATCCCACGCACCAGATCACCATCGCGGTGGGGGATTTCAACAATGATGGCACCCCCGATCTCGTCACGGGGGGTATGCATTTTTACGCGCCATATGACCGCATCGGACGAATCACGTTGTGGACCAATCAGAGCTCGGATGAAAATGCTTCACCTTGAAAGCGTCGATGATCTCAATTGAAGATTTTTGTCAATACTCGTGAACAACGATTCCAAACCATCCCGAAAGAGTTTGAAAGCGCCATTGCTCCTTGGCATGATTGTCTTGGCCATTGCGTTGTGGTTTCTCACGAACGAGTTCTTGCGACGCACCAGCGCAGCGCTTCTCCCTGCACCGCCCGATCGCTCAACGCTGCCTCAACCCGTCGCGGATCA
>JAPULD010000123.1 GCA_027295365.1 Planctomycetota bacterium | reverse complement strand
TTCTGGAGGTTTTCCTGCTGAATGTTGCCAGTGGCCCAGGACGGCCCTTCCAGATCGGTATCGGCCGTGCCGGTCAGGAGACTGTCGAACGTCAGGGCAAGATCGTGGGACTTGTGAAAGTTCCTGGCTCTGATGTGAACGCCCATGGACGCATACTGTTCACTGACGATTTCGCCATTGCCCAAGTTGTCGAACGTGATGAGTCCGGCCTGAGCGGCTGATGAGCTACCCAGAAACAACAATGCCACCAGGGCGTGTGCCTTTAAGTCTCGCATGGAAAACTCTCTCTTCTCCAAGCGGGCGGAAAGACTCGGCGTCGTCAACCACAATCACAATTTCTCATCCACAACCAGTGAAAATGGATCAGCATGAAAACTGATCCTTGGTTCTCATGGGTCATGGACATGGTGAGTCAATGCGATCAAAACGCATACATCGAGATCTCCCATCCCTACTTCATTTCTCTTCTCATCTCGGTTCCGTCCCGGCTTTCACCTGAAAGGATTGAGCCGCTCTCTCGACGGACCGATATTCTCTTCTCAAGCATTCAGCATAAAGCATTCTCGCGATCACGGGGATGGTTAAATGGCCGAATGACTTATATTTATCAGCCAAACCACGTCTTCGAGGCTTGATTATGGCTGAGCCTGCTTCATTGCGTTAATCTGGGGAATACCGATGCAATCGCATCACCGTACATCGTATTTTGTAATCACTTCCTAGCATGTCCAGACCCGCACCATCATGATGAGCTTGCCCGCGACAATCCGGATCAACGAAGTGGGACCCCGCGATGGTCTTCAGAATGAGAAGTCCATCGTCTCCACGAACGACAAGGTCGCGTTCATCGATCTGCTCTCGCAGACGGGAGTCGCGGAAATCGAGGTCAGCAGCTTCGTCAGCCCCAAATGGGTTCCCCAACTCTCCGACGCCGACGAAGTGTTCTCGAAGATCACCCGGCGCGAAGGCATCATCTACTCGGCTCTTGTTCCCAACCTCCGTGGACTCGAAAGAGCGTTGAACGCCAACGTCGATAAGGTCTCCATCTTCGCCAGCGCGAGCGAGACCTTCAGCCGGAAGAACATCAACGCCACCATCGATGAATCGATCGATCGGTTTCGTCCGCTCGTGGAGGAAGCAAAGAAGGCCGCGCTGCCGATCCGGGGATACATCAGTTGCGTCGTCGCCTGCCCCTACGAAGGTCCGGTCGATCCCGGGGCGGTTCGCGATCTGGCCGAACGCCTGCTCGACCTGGGCGTCGATGAGATCGATCTGGGCGAGACGATCGGCGTCGCGGTGCCGACCGACATTGAAATGCTCTACGACGAATTCGAGGGCCTGCTTGAGCCTTCCCAGACCACGCTGCATCTTCACAACACGCGAGGTACCGCCCTCGCCTGCGCCTATCGCGCCTTGCAGCTTGGCGTCACCCGTTTCGACGCATCCTGCGCCGGGCTGGGGGGGTGTCCCTACGCACCCGGGGCGGCGGGCAACCTCGCCACGGAGGACCTGGTCTATCTGTGCGATCAGATGAACTGCATGTCGGGCGTCGAACTCGAAAAGCTGTTCAAGGCTGGGCGTCACATCGCCTTGGCGTTGGGGCGAAAAATGACGGGGCGGGTGTTCAGCGCCGACGGTGCAGACACCGCCTCGGGCAGTTCGTAACGCTTGATGGGTTCACGCGCCAGGCGATACTCACCCTTCTTGAGCTTGATGGCCCAGACTTTCAGTTCCTGGCCTTCTATCGTCACCGCCCGGGGATGACCCGGAAAGCCATAGCACCCGGTGTTGATCACCGTCAAGCCCTCGAATTCCCAGATGCCGGGTCGATGGGTGTGCCCGAAGATCATGAATTTCGCCTTGGGGCAATGGGTTTTGGTGAAGCACGCCGCCAAACTGGGGATGACGTGCCAGTAATGAAGTACCTGCAAAATTGACCATGGTCGCCTGAGCACCTGCACCGTCGTGCTGCTGCTCAACTTGTCGCACAGTAGTTCGCATTCCCTGGTCGAGGCATAGCGACTCACCGCGAGCCGCGCCTCCAGGTGATCCCGATCCTCGGGAGGGACCTGGGAGAGGGCCTCTTCGTGGGCCATTCGCACGTAGGGAGCCGCAGGACTCCAGGGGGCGATGGCCGGGTGCAGGACATCGCCATGGGTGACGAAGATCGAATCGTTCGCGATGTGAACGTGACGCAGGTCGCTGAGATAGGGATCGTGATTGCCCGAGAGCAGCGTAAGGATCACGCCCTCGATCTCGCACTGCTCGAAGAGCGAGATCATCTCGTCCTCGGCCCGCTCGGCGTACTTGGGATGATGAACCTCCGCGACATCGCCATTGAGGATCAGCCTCGACGCCCCGGCCCAGAGTGGACTCAAAGCCTTGGCGGACACCGCGGAGCTGTGGGGGCGACCCAGGTGGGTGTCGGAGAGAATCACAATTGGGCCGGCCATGCATCAAACATCGACCTGCTTGAGCTTTCACTGAACGAAGACGCCCCATAATTTCCCGTAAATAGGATCTTGGTCGCATGAATCAAATTGATGGATCTCAATTTCGCCTTCCCTGAGAAAGGGGCCAAATCAAAATGACAAAGTCCCTGGCGGGTGCCATGGGCAGGTTCCTCTTGCCCCTGTCTGAGGATGTTCTGAAAAGCCACGGGCAAACCCATTGAAGCAACGGCCCTGCCCATGGCACCCAAGGTGAGAAAGGAAGCAGGGCAGATTCTCAGCCCGATGAAACACGTTCAAGATTCCCGATTTTCAGCGCAGGAACGAACGCCGAATCGCATAGATCCATCTGACAGGGGTTCTTTTGGGTTGTTCGCACGTTTCCAAGGATCGCTTCGCCATGAGATCACACAATCGCCTTCTGCGCGGGAAAGACATCCACCGGCTTATCTGGATGTGGGTTCCGCTGTTCGTAATGTTCGCCTTCACCCCACCCGTGCTGGGTCAGTGCCGGTATACGTGGGAGGTCATCGATGGGCCATTTTGTGGCTCCAATGGTGGGCCGGCCTCATTC
>JAPULD010000122.1 GCA_027295365.1 Planctomycetota bacterium | reverse complement strand
CGGGTCGATTTGGAGCATCGTCGCTTGTTGTGGTGTTGATCATGGCCGGTTCAAAATCGACGGGATACTCAGGACGAGGGTCGTGCATCATGGCCTGGATCCATGAAATCGTGTTGGCCAAGAGTTTTCGATTGCCGGACGTGAAGACCGGCTTGAAGCCCCTGACATCGGGATGGGGCTTGCGAGCCGATTCCCGAGGCAAGGCGTGTTGAATGATCAACGATTGATTGGGTTCCTGATAATTGATCAAGGGCCAATCGGGATCCAATTCAAGCCGATCGAGGATGAGCAGGTTCGTGTAGCGGACACGTTCGTCCTTGTAACCTTTTCGATGAAGGAAGAATCGACCGGCGTTGGGGCCGCCATGACAACGCCGGGTGGCACAATTGTTGATCAGCCAGGCATTATGAACGCGTAGGCGAAAGAGATTCAAGGCCCGAGGTTCCGTCAGGACCTCGACCTCGGAATACAGTTCCCGGGTTCGCATTTCGAACATCAATCGGAGCAGGTCCAGAGGCCGCTCCGCCGCGACACGAAACAACCGGGCCTGCCCCTCGGGCGTAATCGGTATGCGTCGATCCTCTCGATAGTTCGCAATGAGCATGCGGACGGTCTCGGGTTTGATGCTGATTTTCGGCGGTGCGCTGAAGTCGATCTCCATCACTCGGATGAGGTTGACGTCCTTCTGGGTCAACAATTGCTGAGGCAGCAACTTTGATGTGGGAATCAGCCCCTTTCCCGAATCGGCATCTGCATTCTCACGTTCGTCTGGAGTTTTGTCATCGTCTCGTGTGTTGCCGGAATCACGGTTCAAGGCGAGTTGCGCATTCACATAGACCAGCAGCCGATGGGCCTTATCAAGATTTGTCTCACTCAGCAATAGATCAAGTTCCTGCTTGGCCAATTCATATTTTTCTTTCTTGAACAGCCATTCACATAGATAGAAGTGCCGGGCGTGCATGCCCGGTTCGAGTTGCTTCTTGAAGTGTTCGTACTGATCCTGGAACGAGGGTTCGAGCATGACGTAATTGACCAGTCCTCGACGCAGTTCACTGCGGATCCCATCCACTTCGAAGACAACCTTGTCGAAAGCGTCCTCGATGATGATGGCTTCCTGGGCATGCCCGCTGTTCATGTAAATGACACCCCGCTGATCGGGCTGCGGGACCACCAGTCGGATGATTTGCTGCACTTTGGTTTTTGAGAAGCTCTGTATATCACCCTTCAGATCTCGGACGACCATGACCATGTCATCTTCCAGTTCGAGATACCCCTTGACCACGAGATTTCGATTGACGCGAAGGATGACCCGTTCTTGAACCGGCTTGGCCTGCATTGGCCATGAGGCGCCCAATCCCGGAATCAGGAGAATCAGGAGGGCCAGCAAAGCGAAAAATGAAGGACGCTGATGCATCGTGGTATTTTCCCAGCGCGGGGGATGTTTCGTCAACTGGCTACGTTGGCCTTCGATCGAATTCAATGTCATCAATGTCCGGATATCCAAAGAAGGGCTCCCTGACTTCAGGATTCGCAGCAGAATCTTCGTGGTTTCATTCTCTCGCCCATGAATTGCCAGGAAGGGATAATTCGTGGCGATCGGTCTCCCAATGGCCTAATCGGGCAAGGGCGTCATTTTCACGTCTTTGGCTCGGTTGATGCGAACGCCGTATTTCAAGACAAGGGCGTTTGCCCCTCGAGCCTCCGAGGGAATGCCCAAACTCCACTTCAGGAGGCCCTGAGGCCTCTGTTCTTGGACATATTCCGTATCCTGGGCCAGTGGATGACTCAGATTGACCAGATCGACGGTGATCCGATCCGATCTGGATACCGGGGTTCGATCCCAGATCTCAAGCAAAATGGCTTTGCCGGCCCCGTTCTCAACCACGATTCGATAGTCGTAAGTCGTTTTGAGTCCACCTCCCAAGAGACCGGTCTTACTGGTTTTCTTCTCCAGCAAAGTACGTGTGATGGTGATCGACGGATCGATCCCAAAGAACATCTGAATGGCTCCGCCTGGGGCAATGGAGTCCAACTGGGTGGGGCCGACGAAATCCTGATCAACGAAGATCGACACCGGGCCCGGGAGAAGCTGATACTCGCTGCTGTTGGTCAGTTCACCTCGGATGTACACGCTTTCGGTCAGGGCCGGAAGGGCAAGGTGGATGAATTCCCCGCTCGTCTGGATGTTCGCAATGCGGCTGCGCTGCTGCTTTGCGATATTGGTCTTGACCGTCACGGGGCGGGGCAGGCGATACGACACGGCCGGGCCCTCGCCGGCGACTTCCGCATCGTATCCAAAGCCTGAATATTCATCGGCGACGGGTGACCCAGTTAGACCTCCGCCTTCAACTGCCATGAGCTCCCTCGATTTGTTCCGTGGACTGGAGCTGTTTTTCTGTTGTACATCGACGTACCAGGGTTGGAGTCGGGGCGGGTTGGCCGCCATCGTGGGCTGGGCGGTGGAGAGCGTCATCGTCACGCCATTCCAGTCTTCACCGGTGCGTTGGTTCAGCATCGCGTCGTATTCGATCGTGACCGATGATCCGTCCGAGGCGGCGCGGACGTTATACGTCGGCTGCCACGTCGCATTCGTGACGAGGTAGGTCAGGTCGATAGTGTTGTCTCCAGCTTCCGTAGCCTCCAGGGTCACGATGGCCAGCCTCATCAGGCCCGAGGAGCCGGCAATCGTCTGTCGTCGGGTCATCGCATCGCGCAGGTCCGCCTGGATCTTCTTCATCTCCGTTTCCAATTCACCTCGTTTTTCAAGAAGCTTGATCTGTTCGTCCGTGACGAAGGCGAACTGTTCGCGCACCGCATCAAGATCAAGATTTGACGTGCCACCCCGATCCGTGGCATCGTTGGTGGCGCGGATTCCCACTTGTGACAGAAAATTTTCCTGAAACTGAATGACTTGTATTTGTCGACTCAGTTGGTCCTGATTTGATTCGAGCGTCTTGATCACCGCATCGAGTTGCGCGGTTTCGGGAGTCGTGATCTCGCTCATCGAGACTTGGTCATATTGCACTTCGAGCACATGAGCACCCCCCGAGACCCTTGCCTGCAGGGTCTGAGGCTGGATGGACTCGGGAAGAAGGAGAAATCGCAATTCAGAAACTCCGGCCTTCAGTGGAATCACGCCTTGTCTCGTGACTGAAGCGCGGCCGCGGTAGACGGTGACCGCTTTGACCTTCGCCTCGACGTCCATAACGTGGGGCTGGGAACCATCGGTCGTCTGGCCAGTTACCCCGGTGGTCATCGTCGAGAGGAGGATGGTGTTCATCATCCAAAATCGTGAAATCGTTTTCATGAAAGAACTCCTGACTCCGGAAACATGAGGCCTCAGTCGCCTCATCAGAAAAGCACTTCGGCCCCCATGATAGGTGAACGATACAAGACGCGCGCTATTCGTCGGTTTTAAGAAAAGGAGAGTGGCGACGAATCCATGCTCAGTCCAACGTGTTCAGAATCCCGGCCTTATCCAGCAATTCGGCAATTCGCTGCTTGTCAGGAAGACTCGACGTGGTGACCTGGTCGATCAACGTCCGGCGTTCCAGTTCGAGTTGCAAGTACTTCACCGCCAAGTCGGCGATCGCCTCCAGGGGCATCGAGTCGAGATAATCGAATCCCTCTCGATACACGATTCTGGCCGCCAGCGACTTGGCCATGATCCACTTGAGATAGGGTTGGGGCGTCTGGGTCCACAACCGTTCGCCAGCGGTTTCCACCAGGATGGGCGGAAGGTGCTCGATGACCAAGTGACGCAGGATTTCACCATCGTCCTTGGTCAATCTTTCCACGGCTTCCTCGATCGCGTCGGCGGCGCGGATCATCACGCGACTCAGGCTGATGCTGGTCGTGGGCAGTGGGACATGCGGCCGATGACGATACACGCGCATCAACAATTCCGCTTCGCGACGGGCCAGTTCCCGAAGCCGATCGAGGACCTGTTCGACGAAGGTCTTCTTGATGCTCAGGAATTCCTCTTCGCTGAGCAGCATGCATGCGACGATCTCGAAGCTGGAAGTGATGACGCCGCACTTGTTGGCGGAGGAATCCTTGAGAATCATCGTGCCCTGCTCCGAAAGTGACGTACGAGCATCGGGCGTGAGGAAGAGGTTGGCCCCTTCAACGATGATGGGGCTGGAGGGCTTGCCCTCGGCTGTCAGGAAATCCCGCCAATTGCCATCGTGAATGGAATTGGGACGACCGCCGCACGGCACGAAGGCATCGGCGACGATTCGATTGTGAAGGGTATTGCGCAGATGGACGCCATCGGGCTCGTCCAGAGTTGTAATCTTGCCTCGGGGCCCGAGCTTTGAACGATCAAATGCCCCGATCGGCGCCACTTCATGGACGAGTCGCATCAATTCATCGTGATCGAGGCCATCCGGATCCTCGCCGCAGCCGCTGCCATCCGCGATGCCGACGACCTTGGTGTTGCTGCCATAATCACGACCAAAGATTCGGATCAAGTTGCCGGCCACGTCACCATCGGGACCACCGGTCATCTTGACGGTGAATGGCTGGGTGAACGGATCAATGCCTCGGCTCTGCAGGGCAATCTGGAGGAAGACATTGACGCCTTCACTGGTGACTCCAAATTCCTTGTGATTGATGCCCGCCCCGGGTTTGGAACTCATGAGTGCGGTCGGGGACGGATACCCTCGGCGTCGAGCTCGATCGACGATCCATTCGATCAATTCAGGGGTGATGTTTTCATCGGGTCCGAGATAGATCAATTCTTCCGCTCCGAAACGATCAACCACAAATCGTCGAGTTTCGGGATCAGGCGTGATGAGATCGATGATGCCATCCACAAAGGCCTTGATTGAACGGCCGACCCTGGCATTGGGCTCCAGCAGAACCGCGGCCTTGGAACCGCCTTCGGGAATATCCTTGTTCTTGAGTTGCTGGGCGTACGCCAGACCGTAGGCCTCGTCGTACAGACGTTCGGCTTCCCGGGCATGTTGATCTGTCCCGACCGGAACGATGGCTCGAATGCCGCCCCGGGCGATGTCCCGGAAACGGACATGGAACCCGTTGAAATTTCGACCATGAATGAAGAACACGCCAAACGGCACCTCGGGTCGCTCGGGCGTGGTCAGGAAGTTCGGGTCGAGTCGGAAGGACAGTGAATAACGGTCTTCCAGATAGAGGTTCGTTCTCAGGGTGGCGGTGACCGCCTCGATCATCTTGCGGAGAATGATCCGGGCGTCCTCGAGATCGACCTCGTTGTCGATTTCGTCATGCAGGATGGCCACTTGTTTCGCGTAGTCGTCATCCGAAAGAGGGCCATCCGGATTGAACCGATCGCAAAAGAGTTGGACGATATTGATCGTCAGGGAGAGGTCCCGCTCCGCCAGGTTCCGGATGCGATCCTGGTTGAAGGCGTAGGGATTGACTTTGACCAAGACCTGATGAACGAGATCGCAGAGGCTGTCGATGATTTCAGCGCTCGTGAGCGAAACTTCGTCCCGGCGGTAGGCAAGATCCAGTTCATGCTGGTCGAGCCATTTGAGTCTCAGGATGTCGCGATGGAGGTTTTTCCAGAATTCGCTTTCGGGATCGATGGGACCTCCATCGGGGCCCGTGACGACGAATCCCAGGATGCTGATCCAGCCATTTCCGTAATCGTCGATCGAATCAAGATACGCGCGATGGGTATTGATTTTCGAGTGGGCAAGCAGGTACGCAATGCGTTCCAACATCGTTCGCCGGGTGGCATTGCTGACCGTCACGATGATGCGGCTCATGGTCGGATCGGATTCGCGTTCCAGACCGACGGCGGTGCCGTCCGTGCAGGTGACCTGCTTGAACAATTCCCAATGATTGCACATACGCAAGGGCGTCAGGGTGAAGATGTAATCTGCGCTGCAGCGATGGAAGTAGTCGGTCGCTTCCTCGGCGGACCACTGGGGCAGGTGAACCGAGGCGTACTCGATGGTCTCTCGAAGTTTTTCGGCCTGGGTCGGATCGTTCGGGTCGAAGGGGGCGTGATCCCCGAATTCAAACGTGTCGATGACGAGTTGGCCATCGTTGGCGGTGTGGATCTTCGCTTTTCGCAGGGGTTGATCCGTAGGCAGTTGACTGACGATCTCGGCCAGAACTCCCGGGTCATCCTGAGGACGCATGGAGGTCCATTCCGACCCATCCTCGTTTCTGAGGGTCAACTCGATGGGCCGATTCGAGGCCTTGGCCGCGATGATGGCTCTCAAATGACTCAGCATGGTGGCATGGTCTGTATCCTGGAAATACATGGGGGGCATTTTTTCCAGGAACCATGGGACCACTTCCTCGGCGGTCTGGCGAAAGCCATCCGCGAGTTCACTGATAAGGCCTTTGGGGCAAATCGACTCGTCGCCGATAACGTTGGGTGTGTGTTCGAGCATGGCAGGGAGCCAGTCCGGGGGGGTCTCATTGGGTCTAATTTGTGAGCCACTTGGCCGAAAAGGCCCGGAAGCCTATGGTGGAGGCCTGTTATGTCAAGCCTATCGGCCATCACAGTCGGCAACTTCGACGGGGTCCATCAAGGGCATGCCGCCTTGGTGCATGCTGCCCGGAAACGAGTGGGTGAGAATGGGCATGTCAAAGTGCTCTCATTTGACCCCCACCCGATCTCGATATTGAGGCCTGAGGGAACTCCACCCCGTTTGAGCCGGTTCGATCAACGCTCTCAATGGCTCAAGGATCTGGGAGCTGACGAGGTAGAAAGACTGGTACCCGATCCGGAATTTCTTCATCGGTCGCCACAAGATTTCGTAAAGTGGCTCATCAAGAACCATAAACCCGGGATCGTGGTGGAAGGACCTGACTTCAGGTTTGGCAAATCACGGAAGGGGACCGTCGAGACCTTGCAAGCGATGGAAGCCCAAGGGGGTTATGAGACGATCGTCATCGATCCCGTGGAAATGGCCCTCAGCGATGGTCAGATCGTTCGCGTCAGCAGCACCATGGTTCGCTGGCTGATCGCCCATGGGAGAGTCAGGGATGCAAGGCACCTGCTGGGGCATCCTTATGAATTGTCAGGTGAAGTGGTTTCAGGGGATCGAAGAGGCCGCACGATCGGCGTGCCCACGGCGAACCTGGATCATGGAGATCTGCTTCTGCCCTCAGATGGTGTCTACGCCGGCCAGGGAAGATTGCCTGACGGGTCGGTCTTTCCCGCCGCGATCAGCGTGGGACGAAAGCCCACCTTCGACCAATCCACCCGGCTCTGTGAGGCCCATCTGCTCGGATACGATGGCCCTTTCGACAATTATGGATGGACGCTGAAGATTGAATTTCGTGAGTGGATACGTGACCAAGTCACCTTCAGTGGTGTCGATGCGCTGGTCGATCAATTGAAACGGGATATCGAAAGCGTTCGATCCATGAACGTACTGATGACATCATGAACGAAACAATTTCCACATTTCAATACGAAACGAATACCACCATGGCGGACA
>JAPULD010000121.1 GCA_027295365.1 Planctomycetota bacterium | reverse complement strand
ACCGAAACATTTCATATATCGGTAAAGACACTCGTAACTACGTCTCGATCCCCTTCAACACCTGCTCCAGTTCCGAAACGATTGAATTCCAGCCCTGGCGTTCGTTGACGATTGAATCGTATTGGCGAGGCTCGCCGATCGTCACCCTCAACTTTCGAGGTCGCGGAATTTTCGCCCCGGGGGGCATCGACTCGAATCCCCCCGACAATCGACAAGGCACCACGGGAATGTCCGTCCCGGCCACCAGCATCCCCAGCCCCGGCTTGAAGTGACCGATTTCCCCGGTCCGGGTCCGAGTCCCTTCCGGAAAGAGCAGGTAGACGACCGGCTCCTCCAGCATCCGGTTGCGAAGATCCTCGATCGCGTGCCGCACGCTCTTTTTTCGCCACATGGGCAGGGCTCCGAGCATCATCCACGAAAACATTCGTCTTACCCGGGTCTCGAAGAATGTGTCTCCCGCCGCGATCGGGTACGCGCAGTCGCGCAATCGCATGGGCAGCGCCGCCGCGAGTTGGAGGATGTCCAGGTGGCTGGTGTGATTGGCGATCATGATGAAGGGTGGCTTGGCCGGCAGGTGTTCTTGCCCTCGGATGGAAAGTCGATGGTACACGCGCAAGTAAGCGGTCGTACTCATCCACCAGGCTTGACTGGTCAAGCTGCTGACCAGGCCGCTCTCTCGGCGCACACTCTTAAGACGATGCTGCATGGGCATGCCGAAGTCGCCGGCCGATTTGTAGCGCCATTCATCCACGCATTTACCCCGTCAGGATTCGTTCTGGTTGATCGAGTCCCCAGCCCTGAAAATAACCCACGTAATGAAAAATGGCGGGCGAGACCAGCATCAGGCTGTCGAACCGATCCAGCAGTCCTCCATGACCCGGCAGCAAGGTGCCCATGTCCTTGATTCCCAGATCGCGTTTGATGCTGGAAATGACGAGGTCGCCACACATGCCCCCCAGGCTGATGATGATGCCCATCGCGATCAGATGAACCGGTGAATCCAGGGCCTCACCCAGAAAGACCCAGTGGCCGAGCAAGGCGAAGAGGGCCGTGGTCAGTATGAGTCCGCCGATGGCTCCGCCCATCGTCTTGCCGGGGCTCGTGTTGGGGGCGAGCTTTCGGGAACCAAATGTCTTGCCGGTGATGTAGGCGAAGACGTCGTTCATCTCGACGCACAAGATGAGAATGAGCATGATGGGTCGGTAGTCGTGATCGTTGGCCATGTAGGCCAGATGCCCGAAACACAGGCCAAACAGGAGAAACGACAGCACCCCCAGCGAGGTGCGTTGCAGGTAGCCCTGAGGTTCATCCTTGAACAGGGCCACGATCACGATCAAGGCGATCGCCAGGGAAGGAATCGCCACGAAGAAGTTGTACCAATGATCGTACGTCGCGAACGTCAACGCCAACATGGCGACGACGACGGTGGCGCTGATGGCCCGGTTTCGAAAGAATCCCGTCGCCCGGGCAAATTCACGATAGCACAGCAGGCTCAGGATCGTGATGGCGAGGATCGTACAGCCCGGCCCCAACAACAAAGGCAGCGCCATGGCCGGCACCAGAACCAACCACGACAACAGGCGACGATGCAGTTCCTTTCTCAATCCTTCATCGATGCGCCCGGTCTTCCTCAAGAGCTCGACCACCAGAGGCGTCAGCAACAACACCGCCCCGAGGGCCACCATCAACCAGAGGGTGACCGGGTGATCAAAGGCCTTCGAAGGCGAGAACAGCTTGAGCCAGATGGTTTCAATCATGAAGTTCGATTCTTCAGATCACGAGTAATACGAAGCCAACGCCTGAAAAGCGTGACCAGACATCCGACGATGATCACGGCAAGAACGATCGCCATGACGCCCAGCCCGGTCGGTTCATGAATCCAATGCCATGAAGTCGGCGTCGTCGCAAAATAGAGGCACACCAGAGTCAAGGCGAACATACGTTGGGGCTTGGCCATGGGCCCCTCAAATGCCTGCCCCGCTCCCGAAGCGACGCCCAACGCCCTCAGGTAGGCGACGAGCAAGGCCATGATCGCACCCAACCAGCCCAACCACGGCGCACTGGAAACCGCGAATCCCGCTCCCACCAGAATCGCGGCATCCGATACCCGATCCGGAGCCTCGTTGAACAGTTCACCAATGGGCGATTTCTTACCCGATTCGATCGCGACCATGCCATCCAACATGTTGGCCAGCAATCGAAGCTGGATGAAGACCGCCCCTGCCAGCCACCAGAGCCTGACCGGCCCGGATTCGAAGTTCCCGGTCGCCCACAAGGCTCCCCCCGCGGCGAGCCCGAAGACCATGCTCGAAACGGAAATCGCATTCGGGGAAATCCCGCACTTCGCCATCCACGATGCGATTGATTGAAACACGAATAGGTTGCGACTCTTCAAGGGTCTTCGGGTGGCATCGTCGTGTTCTTGGTCCATGTCTTATTTTCCCATCCAATACATCCCGAGCACGAGGCAGGTCATGCCCAACACGTTGAGAGGCTTGATGGGCGTGTCATACGCATACAACGCGATGAGAGCCGCGAAGATGAACGTGCTTGCGTAGATCGGATAGAGCACCGTCAGCGATCCGCCCTTTTTGAATGCCGCGACGAACAAGACCATGACGCCGATGTAGCAGATGACCCCTCCCAGCAGTCTCGTATTCATCACATAACTGAGAATTCGATGATCCGTCGTTTCCGAGCCGGATTTGTAGAGGTATTGCCCGATCGCCCCGAGAATCGCCGCGATGAGGAACATGAGCATCGAACTGACTGGCGTTTTCATGAGTGACCCCCATGTGGTGTTTTCCGATTGCCTGATTCCTTGATCGGCACACCGATCCCAATGACTCGATTACTCTTTCCACTCTCCCGCATACCCCGATCGGAAACTGCCGGCGTGGCGTTTGATGAGTTGGTACCGGCATTTGGTGATCTGCCTGAGGTGCAGCAAATCGTGAACAGTCCAGGAGGCCAGAAGATCGCCCGCCGTGATTTCACCTAATGACGCATGCTGGTGAGAGGCGTCCCATTCAAGGGCTCCCCCGGATACCCCGGATACCCCGGATACCGCGCTTTCGAGCATGGCGATTGATTTCGCGCGTTCCTCGGCAAATCGTTCCAACGCGGGCCCCAGATCGTCTTCGTTGTATTGTCGTTCCTTCGCCCAGCCTTCCGGGTCGATGGTTGGCCAGGATGCCTTGGGGTCCTCAAGCGTCATGAACAGACGTTGTCGAAAATCATCGACTTCCTCATCCCCGAGGTGGCGGACGATCTCGAGAATCGACCACTGCGAGGGGGTGGGCTTCCATCGAACTTCCTCATCCACCAATCCACGGATCAGGGAGACCAGGGTTTCTGGAAATCGAGACAACGAGGCGATCAAGGCGTCGGCGTTCATCGTTGGGCATCCTCCATGCAATCAACCACGATTCGACGCGGGTACTGTATGCGATTCGGATGCGACAGTGGAACTCGAGACCGAACCATGGATCGCGCTTGATTCATACGAAAGATATTTCTGTGTCCCGGTCTTTATTTCGAGGCTCACTGCCCGGCGTTGATGACCTCGACCGACTCCACCCAGATCAGCTCGCACGAGCCGTCGCCCCGGTCGGATCGAGACATCGAGCTCTGCCATCGCCAGCCATCATTGGTGTTGACGTTCACGAGTTGGCCCTTCAAGTGGATGATGTGACCCACCTTGAGGTTCGCAATGGCATCCTGCACCTCGTCGCTGGACGCGATGGTGTGCCAGTTGCTGCTGCTGTTCAGCGCCACACTCGGCGCGAGCGGCATGTGCTGCTCCTTTGACTGGAAGAAATACCATCGCCCCCTTTGGGAAAATGACAGGCGATCGAAAATGTATTGATCGGACATGGCCCCCCAGCCCAGGGCAAGGTCGAATTGCGAAAGCTCCGAAGTCTTGCCGAATCGATAGCGTTTCTTGTGCAAGACCCGGGCCTCCATATCGATCTCCGCCAGGGGCGTGAAGGTGAATTCATCCATTGCCCAGACATTGGCGATCGTAGGAGGCCCCTGATACGGCGCGTTGGGAACAAGAACTCCCTCGGCATGTCTCACGCTGAATTCTGGCCAGAACAGGTTGAGAGCTAAGGCGACGACAATGACCCCTATGACCAGCTTGATGAAGTGACCCGACCTGGAGGGTGATTGTTCGAGTACCGAATCGTTCTCAAAACCAGCCAATCCCGATGACATGGGGAGCCGCATGGGATGCTGATATTGCTCCATTGACGGAGATTGGGCGGCGGCGTGCTGGGCAATCGGGATTTGGACTTCCGGGGGCGGGGATCCCGGAGGCATTGAGTCCGGGGGTGGGGAGTCCGGGGGTGGGATTCCGGGGGCGGGGGGATGTTCATATCC
>JAPULD010000120.1 GCA_027295365.1 Planctomycetota bacterium | reverse complement strand
TGGAATGGGAACGACGCCACCCGTCATCTGAAAGGCCTCGATGGCTCAATCATCCATGCAATCCGATCTTCAGCTGTATCTCAAGCAGATCAATGAAGTCGAACTGCTGACGCCCATCGAGGAGCGTCAACTCGGGTGGCGTGTCATCAACGACAACGATCACGAGGCCAAGGACCGCATGATCCGTGCGAATCTGAGGCTCGTCGTTTCCATCGGCAAGAACTACGTGCACCGGGGACTTCCGCTTTCGGATCTCATCGAGGAAGGCAACATCGGACTCATCCGCGCGGTCGAGGGATTCGATCCCGCCCAGGGCACGCGCTTCTCGACCTACGCCTCGTGGTGGATCAAGCAGGCCATCAAGCGCACGTTGATCAACGCGATGCAGCCGATTCACATTCCCGCCTACATGGTGGAGTTGATCGCACGGTGGAAGGAAACCGTCAGGGGGCTCGAAGACGATCTGGGAAGGCCTCCAACCTCGCACGAGATCGCCACCGCGATGGAGGTCTCGCCCAAGAAGCTGAACATCATCCGCCGGGCCATGAAGGCGTACCACTCCTCGGGACATGTTCCCACGGGTGAGGATGGCGAGGCGATGGACTTTGCGGATCTCTTCGAGGACTATCGAAGCGAGCCGCCCGACGTGGCCATCGAGCACTCCGAGGAATTTCAGCTTATCCTCAAGCTGCTCGACGCCATCGACGAACGCGATGCGAGGGTCCTGAAGCTGCGGTTTGGCCTCGAAGGCCAGGAGCCGTTGACGCTCAAGGAGATCGGCAAGGAGATCGGCCTGACCCGCGAACGCGTCAGGCAGATCGAGGTCGAGGCGATCAAGAAGCTCCAGGTCCAACTCAGCGAGGACCGCCCCACGCGCTTCATTCAGTCGCGACAGGGCAAGAATGTAGAGAAGACCTCCCGGACCCCCCGCGCGAAGGCTTCCTGAAACATCCATCAACGTGAATGACGATTTGGCCCTATCCTGTATCCACTGGAGGTACTCATCGTGCATCACGCCTTGTTTTCTCGACGGCATCACTGCCCTTCCATCCTGATCCCGCTCTTGATGTTCCTGACTGCGTGCAGCAGCATTCCCGGGACGACCGGAGCGGCTCAACCTCAGGATGACCCGATCGAATACACGATCACCCTGAACGCCCCTCAGACGCAGATGGTGGACATCGCCATCGTCGTGCCCAACGTGCAAGGCCCCACGATTGACCTGGCCTTGTCAGTCTGGAGGCCGGGGCGGTACACCGTGCTGGACCCGGCCGGGACAGTGACGCAGGAACAGGCCTTTGATGGCACCGGGCGTGAACTTCCGATCGAGAAGATCGACAAGTCCACCTGGAGGGTGCAGACCGACGGGGCCGACACGGTGCGGGTCGCCTATCGCGTCTACGCCAACTCACTGAACGATCGCACGCGACACGTCGATGACACGCATGCGTTCCTATCCGGATCGTCGGTCTTCTTCTACGTGCCCGATCGCATCGACGATCCGCTTCGCGTGACCATCGAAGCCCCCGACGATTGGACCGTGGCGACGGGGCTCGAACACGTCCCGGGCGATAAGCGAACGCTGATCGCGCCGAACTTCCACGTCCTGGTCGATTCGCCCATCGAGATCGGCCTCCATGATGTCATCGAGTTCGATTCGGGCGACACCCTCCACCAGATCGTGATCTGGGGCGAGGCGGATTACGACGCCGATGAGTTGAAGGAGGATTTTGCGAAGATCGTCGAGTCGCAAACCGAGATCTTTGGGGGCAAGCCATATGAACGTTACGTGTTCTTGATCCATGCGGGTTCGGGTATGGGGGGCGGCACGGAGCACTTGAATTCGACGATCATGCAGACCCGCCGGGCCTCGTTGGAGGACAAGAAGGCGTACAAGCGTTTCCTGGGGCTCGTCTCCCACGAATTCTTTCACACCTGGAACGTCAAGGCGCTGAGGCCCGCCGGCATTACGCCCTACGACTATTCCAAGGAAAATTACACCAAGCTGTTGTGGGTGTGCGAAGGCACGACCAGCTATTACACCGACCTGACGCTGGCCCGGACCGGATTGATGAAGACCAAGGATTATCTGAAGAAGCTGGCCACGTCGATCGGTTCCATGCGCGATCATCCGGGCACCAAGGTCCAAAGCCTTGAATCCTCCTCATTCGACGCGTGGATCAAGTTCACCGCCCCCAATCCCCACAGCCTCAACACGACGGTCAACTTTTACGGCAATGGTTCCCTGGCCAGCCTCGGTCTCGACATGGAGATTCGCAAAGCCTCGGGCAATCAGGCCTCCCTCGATGATGTCATGCGCACGATGTACGAGCGATTCCCGCTGAGCGGAGGCGGCTTCACGCCCCAGGATCTCGTGGATGTGTCCAGCGAACTGGGAGGCGTGGACCTTGATCCTTATTTTGCGAAGTATGTCCGTACCGCCGCGGCTCCTGATTTCGAATCAGCCCTTCAGGTGGTGGGGCTGGAGTTGAAGTTCGAGCCCAAGAAGAAGGACGATGACGATGACGATGACGATGACGATGATGATGATGAGGAGAAGGATGGAGATGTAGACGAAGATGATGAGGAGTCAACCGAGTCCGATTCTGAAGTCGAACCAACCATGAAGGCGATCTTGGGCCTGAATCTGACCAGCCGCAACGGCGCCACGACCGTTCGTTCCGTGCGCAGCGATGGGCCGGCCTTCGATTCGGGGATCACCGCCAACGATGAGATTGTCGCGATGAATGGCCGTCGCCTGACCACTGGCGATCTAAATGATCGGCTGGAAAAACTCGAACCGGGCGACGTCGTCACGCTGCACATCATGCGCCGCGATGAATTGCGAATCTTCGAGATCACCCTGGCCGGCAAGCCCGACGGCAAGTGGAAGCTCGACTACGTGAAGGAGCCGAGCGAGGCGCAGATCGCCGCGTATGAATCATGGATGAAGCAGGATTGGCCAAAGAAGAAAAAAGTTGACATTGAGGATGAGGATGAATCCGAATCTTCGACGGAAGAGTAAAAACTGGTTGGTGATGGAAGTAGGCGTTTGAAAGAGAAAGAAGCATGATGAAGCAAGCACATTCGATCGTACTCGCCCTTGGCGTCTTCGGTGCCTCGACCCTGACGCTGGCAGCGGGTGAGCCACTGTCCCTGGAAAACATGACCCTTCTTCATTCCGTTGGCTCCCCCAACCTGTCCCCCGATGGCCTGACCATCGCCCTCAGCGTCAGCGCCTTTGACGCGGCCACCCAGTCCATGAAAAGCGGCATCGAGCTGATCGACGTCGCCTCGGGTGAGCGGCGAGATCTCGTCCAGGGAAGTTCACCGCAATGGTCGTCCGATGGACGTCGTCTTGCCTATACCGGTTCGCACGATGGCCAAAGAGGCCTGTGGGTGATCGATGTAGCCCGAGGCGACAAGACGTTCATCACTTCAATCAATCGAACCGACCATTTCCTGGGCCATCGTTCGCGCAAGAACTGGTCCTGGTCCCCCGACGGGAAATGGATTGCCTACATCGGAGCCGAGCCCGATGTCAATGAGGATTCAGGGAGTGATGTCCAAGTCTTCACCCGCACTCTCTACAAGACCAGGACGGGTTTCTCCGACAACCGCAACGTCCATGTGTGGGTCGCCAGCACTGATGGCCAGGGCGAAGCGACATGCCTCACCCCGGGCGACTACGACGAACACTCGCTGAGTTGGTCGCCCGATTCGAAGACCATCGCGTTCAGTTCCAATCGCAGCGACGAGCCCGACCACAACTATCGCGATGACATCTACACCATCGACATCGCCAGCGGGAAGGTCACGCAGGTGACCGACTCGCCCGGCACGGAAACCTCCTTGCAGTTTTCACCCGATGGCGAGTGGATCGCCTTTCATGGATCGGTCCGACCAGTCAACACCAAGGACAGTCAGGCCGAGGATACGCAGCTCTTTCTCGTCCCCTCAAAGGGAGGCGACATTCGTAACCTGACCAGTTCGCTCGATCGTCGAGTGGGGGGCTATCTCTGGCATCCCAGCGGTTCCTCGATCTACTTCACCGCGGGTGATCATGGCAAACGACCCATCTTCCGCGTCAACGTCGAATCCGCCTCGATCGATCGGCTGATCGATGGTCCCTTCACGGTTGGTGGTCTTTCGTTTGATGCTTCGGGTCAGACCTTGGCGGTCAACGCCAGTGGACCGGCGCTACCTTCGGAAATCTGGATCACCGACGCCGAGGTGTCGCAGTACCGCAAGCTCACTTCGTATCAGGATGATTTTATCGAGGCCGTGGAACTCCAGGAACCGGAAACCTTCTGGTTCGAGAGTTTCGATGGCACCTCGGTCCAGGGCTGGGTGATGAAGCCGGTGGGTTATGAGCCTGGCACAACGTATCCGACAATCCTCACTATCCATGGTGGGCCTCATGGGATGTACAGCTACGGATTTTCAAGCCGCACCCAATGGCTCGCCGCGCACGGGTATGGGGTGATCTACATCAACCCTCGTGGCTCGTCAGGGTATGGCCAGACGTTTTCCGATGGCTGCGTGCTCAACTGGGGGGGTGGCGACTACCAGGATCTCATGCTGGGCGTCGATCACGCTCAGGCCACCCACGACTGGATCGATGAAGATCGGCTGGGCGTGATGGGAGGCAGCTATGGGGGCTACATGACCAACTGGGTCGTCACCCAGACCGATCGTTTCAAGGCGGCGATCACCGTCGCGAGCGTCAGCAACCTCATCAGTTTCTACGGCACCTCGCTGTACCAATTGCTCGTCGAGACGGAATTCAATGGCCTGCCCTGGGACAACTACGACTTGCTCTGGCACTGGTCACCCTTGAAGCACGTCAAGAACGTCGTCACTCCCACATTACTGATTCACGGTGCCGTCGATCACGATGTTCCGATCGGTCAGGCCGAAGAATTCTTCATCGCGTTGCGAAAACTGGGCGTCGACACGGAATTCGTCCGGTATCCCAACGAAGGGCATGGTTTCCGCCAGCCTCAGCATCGAATCGACTACATGAATCGACAGATCGATTGGTTTGATCGGTACTTGAAATAAACGACTGCGATTCCACTTCGTGTGGAGGGTGAAAGTTTATTCCACCAACCTCGGCTTCCAATCGCCTTCGAAGATCAACGAGCAACAGGTCAGCCCCGACTCGGCCTTGGCCAGTTCGTCGTACTCGATCGTCTGCACGGCGTAGCCTTGCG
>JAPULD010000012.1 GCA_027295365.1 Planctomycetota bacterium | reverse complement strand
AATGATACCTGGATAGATGCTCGCCCCGATCACCATCTTGCGAGTCTCGATCTGCTGGGCGATGTAGACGGCGATGCGATTGAGCATCTTGGCAAACGAGCCGGACATTTCCGAGGCCCGGACCATATTCACGTACAACGGCCCGAACAGCTTGGGATACCGGGAGATGGCTTCGGAGAACTGCTTGCCCGATTCGATGTCGGTCTTGATGGTCATGAGGATCTTGCGAAACTTCACGTTGGTCGCCTGATCGGCAATGCCATCCAGCGAGATGCGGAGGCTGATGCCGGCGCGGACCATGACCGCCAGTTGCGTCGTAAAGTCCAGGATGTCCTTTTGGGAGGGGCCCGAGCTGTAATTCAGGGCGTTGAGGAACGTCTTGCCAAGCTGCTTGCTGGTGTTTTGCACCGGCATGAGTTGCAGAACATGGTGACCCTGATTGCGCAGGATCGCCGCGGCGGCGTTGGCGCTTTCGGCCGACATCGTCCCCGCCTGGACCTGACCCGATGGGTGCCTAGATTGAAATCGATACTGAGGCATGCCTCTTCCTTCTTTGAGTCGTTAGGCGGCCAACTGACGTTCCAGCTTGTCCGGATACGCCGCTTGCGCGATGGCGTCCTCACGGCTGATCATGCCGTTGAAGTAGATCTGAGCAATCGACGCGTCGAGGCTGATCATGCCCAGTTGTCGATTGGTCTCGATGACGTTGGGAATCTCGAACGCGCGATCCTCGCGGATGATGTTTCGTACGCCAGGCGTGCACAACAGCACTTCCACCGCCGGCACCATGCCCGGGTGATCGATGCGGCTGAACAAGGTCTGTGAAATAACCGCTTGCAAGGTGTTGGCCAGCATCGAGCGAATCTGATTCTGCTGACCCGCCGGATACATGTCCACGATTCGCTCCACGGACTGCGATGCGTTGACCGTATGCAGCGTTGAGAAGACGAGGTGGCCCGTCTCGGCGGCCGAAAGGGCCAAGGCGGTGGTTTCCAGGTCACGCATTTCGCCGACCAGGATGATGTCCGGATCCTGACGCAAGGCGTGCTTGAGGCCGGAGGTAAAGGTGCTCATGTCGTGCCCCAGCTCGCGCTGTTCGATCAGGCACTTGTTCGAGGTCAGCGTGTATTCCACGGGATCCTCGAGCGTGATGATGTGCTTTCGATATCGTTCATTCATCGATTGGATCATGGCGGCCAGAGTCGTCGATTTGCCCGAGCCGGTGTCTCCCGTCACGACCACGAGGCCACGGGGCAGATAGGTCAGACGTGAAATCACCTCTGGCATGTTCAACTGCTCCAGAGGCGGAACCTTCGTCTTGATCGCACGCATGGCCATGGCCACGGAACCCCGCTGTATGTGAGCGTTGACGCGATATCGGCAGAAGTCCGGAATCTCATAGGAGAAGTCAAGGTCCTTGACCTCTCTGAATTGCTCCATCTGCAACTCGGTGATGATCTCTTTGAGCACATCGGTGATACCCGAGTTCGTCAGCATGGGATGATCCATCGGTGTCATCACGGTGTTCACACGCATCATCGGCGGATGATCGCTGACCAGGTGTATGTCGGACGCGCCATGTTTGTGAGCGTCGTGAAGGATTTCAGTGAAATTCATGGAGCCTCCCCATCAAGTGGGCCAGAGATACGATGATCGCGATGTTCCCAGTGCATATCGTCACACTCCAAACATCGAATAACTACCGGCTTGAAAGCAATTGCCACCCGGGCACTTGGGGGCCATCGACATGGTTTGTTCCGACTGTGAAGTCTGGGCAAGGGAATCCACGCTTCGATACCGGACTCTGACTTCAAGATGGCTGTGGCGACCCGTGGAATGCGCGATGTGATGTGGACCTGAAACCCCAACCCCGAAACAGTCAATCAAGATTCGCCACCAACCGCTGAATCTCGAACGACCGAGAATTCAATTCGTCAGGAATCCGGGAGCAGATCGAGTCGCCCTCCGACGGAAAAGCGAACTTCAGGCTTACGAACTCCGGTATCCAGGAGGATCTCCGCCAATTCTCCCGTCGTTTCGTACAAGAGCGTTCCGGTGAGCTGATAATTCATCGCCTCGGGCAATGTCTGCCCAGCATCGTTCAGAAGATCGAAACGGACGACCGCGGGCAGCGTCATCTCGCTGATGGTGCCGGGATGAAGCGTGCTGAAGGCGGCCCGTCGTCCTCGATAGATTTGGGCCTCATCCAATGTCAGTGCGTAGCGAAATTCACGCAATTCGATGGGTTCGTCGTTTGGGTTCTCAAGCACCAGATCAAAATGAAATGCAACCGCCTCATCTGTTCGTTCCACGAGGCGAACATTGGCAAGCTTGATCGAGGGTGGCTTGAAATTGGTGCATCCCGAGAACGGAAGCAGCCCCGCCAAGAGCAGAATGAGCGTGATGAATCGGGGTCGGCATCGGATCATGGCCGCAATCTACCGAATCGGGACGACTCAGTCGAGTATCAGCCACTCGTCCCCATGCAAGATCTGGGCAAGTTGGACGTTTTCGGGGCTGTCCGACGCTTGCATATAGTAATGCCACATGAATGACACCCCCACGAGGATCATTAGAGCCAACCAGGAGGCAATCTCACCTTGGACGTGTTTCCTGACCCGATAAAGCAACATGACGCAGACGACCACGGTACCAGTTTTGTACAAAGCCAAGGCCCACGCGGAACCCGTCGTTCGGACAAGAAAGACCACCACCGGATTGGATTCGATCATGCCGGTGGTTTGCAGATGAAACAGGGTAATGAGCAGATCCACGAGGCTCAGCACGATAATGGAAGCCAACAAGAGCATCACCCGCCTTGGGCGATCACCCAAAATCCTGTTTCGTGGGCATTCGAGCGTTGATACGGTCGCGTGTGACATCATGCCTCGCCCTTTCCCGGGAAATGTTCCCGCTCAAATGGGTTCGGCATCAATGGAAATGGCCTTGAGGGCCGAAGACCTAACATACTGATGTCATGAGTTATCACCATCTGAACAACCGGCAAAGCAGACCTTGCAGGAATGAACGGCATATGTTCCAGATCACCCTTCGACACTCCCTCCTGATACACGTGCTGGCCCTGGCTTGGTGGATCACCCCTTGTCTGGCTCAGCCTGAAAACCCGGTCTACGTGAACGACTCTCCCCAGGCTTGGCTGCTTTTCCAGCAAGCCCGGGATCAGAGAAAGGACAACGTGGGCGAGTCCGCTCGGCTCTACCAGAAGTTATTGGACGAATACGGCCTCAAGCTCATCCCGACCAGCACGCTCGACGACACGCATTTCGCTTCGGTCCGAAGTCGTGTGTTGCGGGAATTAACGGACTACCCGGAACTCCTGAAGCGATATCGACTGATCCAAACCACCGCGGCCCAGCGGATGCTCGAAGCTCGGCAACTGGAACACACCGCCCAGTCCTACAGCCTCACGGAGCCTGGCTTGGAGGCGATTCTTCAACTTGGACAGCGTCATCTGGAGTCCGGGGCCTTCCAACTGGCCAAACATTGGCTTGACGAAGCGATCAAGCATGCTGATCTCGATGAACGACGAGCCATCCATGCCTGGCACATGATCGGAATGGCGACCTGGTACCTGCAACAACCCAAGGAGTTCGAGGAGATCCTGGAGCGACTTGGGTCGTATCAGGATGGATCAACGCTCCATGACCATCTTGTCTGGCTGAGACGCGAAGGGCCCGGACCAGTTCAACAACAGGGACGTACATCCCTTGACCCTTCGGAAGCCTACGACCTCGGGGAACTCATTTCCGAAGACATCTGGTCGGTACCACTTGAGCATTCATTGATGAATCGGCGATATCCGATCAATCCGGAAAATCCCACCCAGGGTCGTGATGTACGCAAGGACAAGAGTGAGAAAGCCATTTTGAACACCGCCACCCCGACCATTGCGGGGGAAGTCGTGTATATCAACGAGGGACACACGATCCACGCCCTGGATCGATTCACGGGGCGTTCCATCTGGGCCACACCTTTCACCGACCAGAACGACGATCGCCTCAAAGAAATCAATACCGAAAACACGATGGACTTGAACATCGTGAGTGTGCAGGACGGAGCGTTAGTCACGTTGACCGGCCATCTACTCCCTCGGGAGCGATCAAACAACGGCCACGTCCTCTGTCTTGACGCGGCGAGTGGTGAAAAACGATGGCACAAGGATGTGAGCTTCATCGACGAGGCCGATGAGTTTGAACGACTCTTCCCCCATGGGCAGCCGCTCATCGCCGAAAACTCGGTATATATTCTGGCTCGAAAAACCCGCAAGCAGCAACTCACGGCCACGTACGTGATCGCCCTGGACCTGCACGACGGATCATTACGATGGATCCGACATATCAGCACCAGCGGCGCGATCCGTGGCACGGCCCGCCCCTTTTCCACGATCGCCTACGATCGAGGATCTTTGTTCGTGGCGACGACCCTTGGTTCCATCGCCCGGCTGGAGGCGCATGATGGCGAGATCCGTTGGCTCAATCGCTATCCGGTCCCTTTGAATCCAGGTGCCTCGTCACTTCACAAACCGTGGGAATTTGATC
>JAPULD010000119.1 GCA_027295365.1 Planctomycetota bacterium | reverse complement strand
GGATGAATGCGAAGTGGATTGCAATGCCAACGGCGTACCGGACGAATGTGATCTGACGAGCGGAACAAGTCCGGACTGCAACACCCACGGCATCCCTGACGAATGCGAAGAAGACTGCAACACCAACGGCCTTCCCGAATCCTGCGACCTTGCCGCAGGAACCGACTTTGATTGCAACGCCAACGGCCTGCTCGACGACTGCGACATCAAGCTTCACGTGCGATCGGACTGCAACGAAAACGGCATTCCCGACGACTGCGACATTGCCTCCGGCCTCTCGCTCGACCGAAACTCAGATGGATACCCGGACGACTGTCTGTGCGATGAGCGGCAGATGATTCTGTCGCCACAGATCATCGACAACATGAAATTCGGGAAAGAAGTTGACCTCGATGGCGAGTACGCGGTGGTGGGCAACGGCACTGAACAGCCGGTGACTGTCTTGCGGATGACCGGTGGCGTCTGGGAGGTTTACGATCTCCTGAGTTCCCCGTCCCCCACGGGCGTGGAATTCGGAAAATCCGTCGCCATTGGCGGCAACTTCATCGCGGTAAGTGAATTCGATGACGGGGCTGGGGAGCCGATGATCCACGTGTATCAGAGGACAGGAAGTACCTGGGGATTTCTGGTTACCCTTCGTGATGCCAGTTTCAGCCACGTTCCGGTTCGTGGTCGGGTCCTGAGCATCGATCAGGATGTGCTCGCGGTCCGCATCATACCTCGCGATACATCGATTGCCCCGGGATTCGATGGCGCGTTGATCTACCGCTTCGTCGGAGGGGTGTGGACGCTCGATGATCGGATCGCCATGCCCGCTCCCGTCACGGACATTTCGTACAACAATTACGTCGATCTCAGTGGTAACGTGCTCGTGGTCACGCATGACAATCCCGATGTCCTGGTCTACCGATACGACCCGATACTCAAGCAATGGAATCTTGAAGCGGATCTGAGCTCTCATTTTCTGGTCAACTCGTTTTTCTTGTACGAAGTGGCGATCGATCAGGACGTGATCGCCGTCGGTGAATACATTGATTCCGACTCGTCCCCACGACATGACCTCTCCACCGGTCGAGTTCTGGTTTTCAGGCATGATTCCTCGAATTGGAACCTGGAAGACATTCTCTACCCGGCCAATTCGATCGGATTCCTCGATATCGACCACTTCGGCGTCGCGCTTGACGTTGAGCAGGATCGTTTGATTGTCCTATCAGACGGGGTAAAGCAATACCCGCCCCCGAACGGTGAGAACCTGCTTCGTGGCGGAATGGTCTACACCTACCAATTTGACGGCGTTCGCTGGAACAACGAAGGGGCGGTCATTCAACGCAAACATCCACTCGATCCGTTCGGCAATGGTGACGTCAATTTCAAAGACACCATTGCCATGAGCGGTGACCAAGTGATCGTTGGCGCCAAAGACACATGGGACGGCCTCGACCCGTGGGACGGCACCGACCAGCCGGGCGCGGTGTATGTCCTCACCGGCCTCTTCAATCCGGACACCGACGGAAACGGCCTGCCCGACGATTGCGAGTTCGTCATCGGCGACACGGATGGCGATGGCCTTGTCGGGGTCTTCGACCTGCTCGACGTGCTTGCGTCTTGGGGCGACTGCGCCAATTGCCCGGCGGACTTCAACGGCGACTTCGTCGTCGACGTGCTCGACCTGCTATTCCTGTTGAGTCGGTGGAGTTGATCCTCGAGAGACCGAATTGAAAAAACCCGCATCGGGAACGATGCGGGCTCTTAATTCAGTTGCTTCTCAATCATGCGTCGAGAGGCTCAGTCGTCGTCTTCCTTGGGCTTGAACGCCTTGACGACCTCCATCTGCACGTTGGGGGGCGTGTTCTCGTCGTGGCTGTATTCCATGGAGTAGGAACCGGCGCCGGCGGTCATGGACTTGAGCTGGCTGGAATAGCTTTGCACCTCGCTCATGGGGGCTTCGGCCGTCACCACGGCTTGGTTGCCGGGCAGCATGTCCGTACCTTGGATTCTTCCTCTTCGTCCGGAGATGTCCGAGGAGATGTCGCCGATCATGCCGGCGGGAATAGTGATTTCCATCTTCACGAAGGGCTCGCGGAGCACGGGCTTGGCCTTCTGCACCGCGTCAATGAAGGCTTTCTTGCCCGCGGTCATGAACGCCACTTCCTTGGAATCGACCGGGTGATGTTTGCCATCGTAGACCGCGACCCGGATGCCCTGCATGGGATAACCCGCGATTGCGCCGTGGTGCATGACCTGGCGGATGCCCTTCTCCACCGCAGGCAGGTATTGCTTGGGAATGGAGCCGCCGAACGTTTCGTCGGCGAAGAGCAGGCCATCGATGACGCCTTCTTCCTCGCCAATGAGGGGCTCGACGCGAAGATAGACCTCGCCAAACTGGCCCGAACCGCCAGACTGCTTCTTGTGTCGGTGATGGCCATCGGCCTTGCCTGAAATGGTCTCCTTGTAGGCGACCTTGGGAGGTTGGGTGTCCACCTCGACCCCGTAACGCACGTTGAGCATTTTGAGCTTCACTCTCAAATGCATCTCGCCCAGACCCCGAAGCACGGTTTCGCTGGTTGACTGGACGCGCTCTAACACAAGCGTCGGGTCCTCGTCGATCATCTTGCGGAGCGCTTCGCCCAATTTTGTTTCCGCCCCCTTGCTCGTGCCTTCAATTGCGAGACCGAACATGGGCTTGGGCAACTGGATCGAGGAGAATCGAAGATCCTCCGCAATCGATCCATCATGAAGCGTGCAATCGAAATGGATGTCGTCAATCTTCGCGACGGCGCCGATGTCACCCGCGATCACTTTGTCGGTTTCCTTGTGATCCTTCCCGCAAAGCGTAAAGACGTGGGAAATCCGAATGCCCTTCTTGGCATCGTCGATCAGGGGATGGATATCCGAACCGACGTGTCCCTGATGCACGCGAAAAACGCACATCTTGCCGACGAAGGGGTCGGAGGCAACCTTGAACACGTGGGCGACGAGCGGCTTGCTCGAGTCGAGGTCGGCGTGAAATTCCTTCTTGTTCTCACCCGTGCCATACAGAAACGTCTTGAGATTGCCTTCCGTGGGATTGGGGCACAACGACGCCATGAAGTCCATCAGTTCCGTGACCCCGATGTCCTCTCGGGCCGAAGTGAAACAGACCGGGATGAGGTGCCCTTCCCGCAACGCCTTCTCGAAGGGTGCATGAAGCTGCTCGGGTGATATTTCGCCCTGCTCGAGGTATTGTTCCAT
>JAPULD010000118.1 GCA_027295365.1 Planctomycetota bacterium | reverse complement strand
CGTCATGGTCGTCTCGGAGCCCTTCGCCGTCGCGTATGGCCTGGGACAGATCAACGAGACCCTCGTGGTCGATATCGGGGCGGGCACGACCGACCTGTGCCGGATGCACGGCACGGTTCCCGGCGACGACGATCAGCTGAGCCTCAATGTGGCCGGTGATTCGGTCGATCAGAAGCTGTTCGAACTGCTCACGGAGGCGTACCCCAAGGCCTCGCTGACGGTGAACATGTGCACGCAGTGGAAGGAGCAGTACGGGTTCGTGCGCGACGCCACTGACACGATCGAAGTATTGATTCCGGTGGACGGCAAGCCAACCCCGCACGACATCACGAAGCAGCTGAGCAAGGCGTGCTCGATCCTCATCAAGCCGATCCTGGAGGGCATCCACGAGCTGGTGGCATCCTTCAACCCGGAGTTCCAGGAGCGGATCCGCAACAACATCATCCTGGCGGGTGGTGGCGGCCAGCTCGACGGACTGACCCTCAAGATACAGGAAGGCCTCGACATGGTCGGCGGCGGCCACGTCACCCACGTGGAGGAACCGATGTACGCCGGCGCGGCCGGTGCCCTTCAGTTAGCGGAGGACATGCCAAGTGATTTCTGGGAGCAGCTTCGTTAGCCGAATCTTCAGGGCGGTCGAGTCTGGCGATCTCTCTCGTGAGAAAGCCCAACGTAAGCTCATCGAGATGAGTCGTAAAGTCTTCGGCGGCGGAGCGGCGTCGGTCGGCGCACCGTGAGGAGCCGCATCAATCAGGAACTGGTTGATGCCATGAAGGGATGAACGAATGGGTCGGAACTGAGGAAAGTGGACAATAATGTTGATGGCATAAAATAGAGAAGCCATGAGCCATGAGATACAGGGAATTGTTTTCTGTGAAACGTGTCTTGACCTCGCCGGTATCAACTCGTACGGTAAACCCATGACCCGCGAAATCTGCAACTCGAACCATCATCTGCATCACCATCATTCGATGGCCGGTGAGTGGTTCGCGTAAGCGGTTTTCTTCTCTAAGAATTCTTGACCACCACGCCGGCTTCAGTCGGCGTGGTGTCTTTTTGGACATATCGAGGTGTCCACCCCGCCTTCTGAAGCCCCTGAAGAGGATTTCAGATGGCCATCATCGAACAACAAACCAGAACCATCAGGCTGGCCTTGCCCAAGGGTCGCATGCAGCAAGGCGTGCTCGAACTGCTGCGAGATGCAGGCATCCGCGTGGATATCGGCGCGCGAGCTTTGCGTCCTTCCATCTCCCTGCCGGATTGTGACGTCAAGCTACTCAAGCCCCAGAACATCGTCGAGATGCTGCACCTCGGCTCCCGCGACATCGGATTCGCGGGCGAGGATTGGGTCCGGGAGACCAAAGCCGACGTGGTTGAATTGCTCGACACGGGACTGAACCCGGTTCGGGTGGTCGTCGCGGCCCCCGAAGTTTTTCTCGATGAGGGACGCCTCGCCAAAGGTCGGGTGCTGGTCGCGACGGAGTACGAGCGGCTTACGCAGATGTGGATCGAAGCGCAGGGTCTTGATGCGAAAATCGTCCGGACGTTCGGGGCCACCGAGGTCTTCCCTCCCGAGGACGCGGATTGCATCGTCGACAACACCGCGACGGGTTCGACCCTTCAGGCGCACGGCTTGAAGATTTTCGATGAGTTGATGACATCGACCACCAGGCTGTACGCCAATCCGAAGGCCCTCGATGACCCGGCCCGCCGCGATATCGCCGAGCGATTGACCATGCTCCTGCGCTCCGTGCTGGAGGCACGCGAGCGCGTGATGATCGAGATTAACATCACGGCGGCGCGGCTTGACGCCCTGGTCGAAATTCTTCCCTGCATGCGGGTGCCGACGATCAGCCGCCTGTTTGGCGATGGCGAATATGCCATCAAGGCCGCGGTGCCCCGGGCGGACTTGCCCGACCTGATTCCAAGGATCAAGTCGTGTGGCGGGACGGACATCATCGTGTCGCAAACATCACAAATTATCCCTTGAATATGAAGACCAATCATGACCAACACGCTCAAGCAACAACCTGGCGTTCAGCCAAATCCTTTTCTGGCCCGATGTGAGGCTTACGCCCCCCCGGTTCCCGAGACTCGAATCACGCTTCGCCTTGATCGCAACGAGGGGCCTCCCTGCGATGCGTCGTTGCTTGATGTCTTGCGAACTCTGGACGTCGAGACTGTGCGTCGATACCCCGACACGGTTGAAGTTGAATCGCTTCTGGCCCGGCGTTTCGGGCTTGATCCGAATCGTGTGCTCCTGACCAATGGTGGTGACGATGCGATCGAGCGATGTTGTCGCGCTGTGCTGGAACCGGGGCGGGAGTTGCTGCTGCCTGTGCCCACATTCGAGATGATTCCGAAGCGAGCGGCTCTGTGCGGCGCGACGATCACTGAGGTCGAGTGGGGCGCTAAACCCTTTCCTCTGGATGACCTGCTCGATCGCGCCGGTCCTGCAACCTCGATGATCGCCATCGTGACCCCCAACAATCCCACCGGGGCGGTGATCGCGCCCCGTGACATCGAGCAAATCGCGGCGTTGAATCCGAATACTCTGGTCCTGCTCGATCTTGCGTACGTCGAATTCGCATCGGATGACCCGACGGCGCTCGCGCTGGCATTTCCCAATGTGGTCGTGATACGCACTTTTTCCAAAGCGTATGGGATTGCCGGTCTGCGGTGCGGGTACGCCCTCGGATCGCCGGCAATCATCGACTGGCTGCGCCGGGTGGGCAATCCCTACGCACTCTCCGGCCCGACATTGAACGTGGTGAAGCGATTGTTGGATGCAAATCTTCAACCTGATGGGGAGTACCTCAAGCGAATACGAACCGAGCGGGTTGAACTTGAGGGATTCATCGATGAAAGAGGGGGGAGAGCAGCTTCATCCCAGGCAAATTTCGTTTTCGCTCGATTCGAAGATGCCGAGGCGATCAGAGTGTCATTGGCGAAACAGGGTATCGCGGTGAGGAGCTTCCCCACCACGCCATTTCTCGAAAACGGTCTTCGCATCACCTGTCCCGGGTCGGAACTCGAATTCGATCGACTCCGTGCCGCACTCAAGCTGTCGATACAGGAAGGGGTCTCGTCATGAATGAACCACGAATCGCGATCATCGAACGGAAAACCCGCGAGACCGACATCCGAGTCGAACTCTCACTCGATGGGACCGGCACATCGAACATCACCACGGGTCTTGGGTTTCTCGACCACATGCTCGTCGCGTTTACGCTCCACGCGCGGCTGGATCTCACCCTGAACTGCCAGGGAGATCTCGAGGTGGACGATCACCACTGCGTCGAGGATTGCGCGATCGTTCTGGGCCTTGCCCTGGATCAGGCGTTGGGCGATCGCAAAGGCATCGTTCGATATGGCGATCAGCTGTTGCCCATGGATGAGAGTCTGGCCCGGGCGGCAATCGATGTTTCAGGCCGACCCTTTGCGATCGTCAACCTGAACTTGACACGAGAGACTCTTGGCCAGGTGAGCTGCGAGAACCTGCCCCATTTCTTCCAGACGTTCACCACGAACGCCAGACTGACGCTGCACCTCGATGTCCTGAAAGGCGAAAACGATCACCACAAGACCGAAGCGGCCTTCAAGGCCTGCGCGAGAGCCCTGCGAAAGGCGATCGCATTTGACACGTCGCCCATCCTGCCCAGCACGAAGGGGGTTCTGGCGTGAGTCCGCCCAAGGTCAGCATCATTCGGACCGGGACGGCCAACACCGCCTCTGTCCTCAACGCATTTACAAAGCTCGGTGCCACGCCTGAGTTGACGAGTGATCCCAAGGAAGTGATTGAAGCCCAGTACGTCGTCCTCCCGGGCGTCGGGTCATTCGGGGCCGCGATGGAAGAACTCGTGGCCAACGATCTCGTCGATCCGATCGTGCAGCGCGCGAACTCGGGCAAACCCCTGCTGGCCATCTGCGTCGGCCTGCAAGTCTTGTGCACCAGCAGTGAAGAGTCGCCAAAATCAATCGGGTTAGGCATCGTCGATGCCAGCATCACTCGATTCAAAAACGAACTGCCCATCCCCCAATTGGGATGGAACACAATCGAAATCAAATCTGGATGCAATGCCGCGCGCGCGTATCTCACACCCGGTGAAGCCTATTTCGCAAATTCATATCGGCTGGAATGCGTACCCCCCGGGTTCAACGTTGCGATGTCGTGCTACGGATCGCCCTTTGTAGCGGGTTTCGAACGCAATGGTCTGCTGGCGTGTCAGTTCCACCCTGAACTCTCGGGGCGTTGGGGATTGGAATTGCTCGAATCATGGCTGTGTCAATCGGGAGCGATGTCATGTTGACCCGCCGCATTATCCCTTGTCTCGATGTCCGCGATGGACGGGTCGTCAAGGGCGTTCAGTTTTCTGGGCTGCGCGATGCGGGATCACCCGCGGAACTCGCGCAGCGTTATGAAGCGCAAGGAGCCGACGAGCTTGTCATGTTGGATGTCTCCGCGACGCCCGAAGGTCGCCAGACTCAACTCGAGACGGTTCGCGCCATACGTGAAGTGCTCTTTATTCCCCTGACGGTTGGGGGTGGTGTCCGAAGTGTCGAACAGGCTCAAGCCTTGCTCGAAGCCGGCGCGGACAAGGTCTCCATGAACACCGCGGCGTTCGAGCGTCCCCAACTCATCACGCAGATCGCCGATCGATTCGGTCGTCAATGCACTGTGGTGGCGATCGACGCGGCCACAAATGAACAGGGGAGCTGGGAAGTCGTCACGCTTTCGGGTCAGAACCGTACCGGGGTGGACGCCATCGAATGGGCGCGACAATGTGAACAGAAAGGCGGGGGCGAGATTCTGTTGACGTGTTGGGATCGAGACGGGACGCAATCGGGCTATGAGCTTGACCTGATCAAGCAGGTCACACAAGCCGTGTCGATCCCGATCATCGCCTCGGGAGGGGCGGCCAACGCGAGCCACCTGAACGAAGCCATCGATGCAGGAGCGAGTGCCGTGCTCGTCGCCTCCATCCTGCACGATGGATTGACCACCGTGGAATCGTTGAAAACCGAACTGCGAAACATGAACGTGGAGGTGCGACTGTGATTGTCCCGTCGATCGATCTGATGAATGGAAATGCCGTACAGTTGGTTGGTG